>DNSU01000043.1:16847-20518 GCA_003499585.1 Cyanobacteria bacterium UBA9579
TGTCCTTCACGATGTGTAGTATTAAAAAAGAGTTAAATGAGTAAGCCAAGAAAGGTTATGACTATCCCCAAAGTTTTTATTGTGACAAAAAGTAAAACTATATTTATAAATTTAGAGTTTAATCAATATGATGTTTATTATGTTTTAAATTTATACAAACCTTATTGACCCTAAGTAAATTCGTTTTACAACTTTTTTATTAGTAAAGAGGTTACAATAATTAGTTTATAACTATTATGTTATTTGCAGTTTATTTTTTGACTAGAGTGTTTGTATGTGGTATATTTCATACGTAACAAATAATAATAATGTACATTCTGGCTTCTATATAATCCTATAAATCGGTATGGGAGTATCTACCAGAGGGCCGTAAGCCTCTGACTATAGAAGGTGTAGGATGGTAAGTAATATTACCTCACGCCTTCTTGGCGTGATTATTTATTAAGAGGAGAATTATTAATGGTAATGTTGTATGAAGGTAAGGCAAAACAGGTATTTAATACTGAATCTCCTGGCGAGGTAGTTATATATTTCAAAGATGATGCAACAGCATTTAATGGAATCAAAAAAGATAATATACCTGGAAAAGGTCGTGTGAATTTAGCTTTTACACGATTCTTTTTTAATCTCTTGCAAGAACATGGTGTAAAAACGCATATTGTTTGTTTTTTGGATGAATTATCATTAAGGGCTAAAAAAGTTGAGATTTTTCCTGTAGAAGTTGTGGTTAGAAACTATGCTGCAGGTTCTATATGTAAGCGTTTGGGCTTTGATAAAGGGTTTAAATTTGAACCTCCTCTTTGTGAGTTTTTCCTTAAAGATGATTCATTAGGTGACCCTTTAATGTGCAAAGCTCATATTAAATATATGAATTCTGCTACAGAAAATGAGACAGATATAATTGAGCAGTTTGCTTTAAAGGTAAATTCCATTCTTTCAGAGTATTTAGAAACCAAAGATATTACATTGGTTGATTTTAAGCTTGAATTTGGCAAGACTGAAGATGGTGAAATTTTGCTGGCTGATGAAATATCTCCTGACACTTGCAGATTCTGGAAAAAAGGGACTATGGAGTCTCTTGATAAAGATGTTTACAGAGAAGAAAAAGGCAGTTTAATTGATTCTTACTGTCAATTGGCAGAAATTTTAGGAGTAGAACTATGAGATATTTGACAGAGATATTAGTGACATTAAAAGAAGGGGTTCGTGATCCTCAGGGCTCCGCTATCGATACGGTTTTAAAAAGAATAGGAATAGAAGAAGATGCAGGGGTTCAGGTAGGAAAAGTATTTACTTTTACTGTAACTGCTGATAATGAAGGAAGTGCAAGAGAAAAAATTAATAAAATTTGTGAGGATATACTATTAAATCCTGTACTGGAGTCCTATAGAATAGGGAGGCTAGAGCAAGTTGGGAGGCAGGAACTGTGAAGGCTGGAATTATTGTATTTCCCGGCACAAACTGTGACAGGGATACTAAAAGAGCTTGTGAGTTTTTCGGTTGGCAGGCTGAATATATCTGGCATGATGAAATCTCGCTTGATGACTATGATGTAATCTTTCTTCCCGGAGGGTTTTCGTATGGAGATTATGTAAGAGCAGGCGGACTTGCTAAATTTAGTCCTGCTGTTTTAGCTCTTAAAGAATATATAAGTAAAAAAAGAGGAGTTGTAATCGGTATTTGTAATGGTTTTCAGATTCTATGTGAAGCTGGATTGTTACCCGGGGCTTTATCGGTAAATTGGAATACAAAATTTATTTGTGATGTAGTTGGATTAAAAGCTAATAATCCTGATTTTCCTCAAAGTATTAATCTACCAATAGCCCATGGAGAAGGTAGATATGTCCCTTCAGAGGAAACTATAAAGGATTTAAACAGCTTTGTGTTTTTGAAGTATACTGATAACCCCAATGGTTCAGTGGATGATATTGCCGGGCTTTATGACAGGGAAAATAGAATTCTTGGTATGATGCCTCATCCTGAAAGAGCGATATTCGAGGAAACGGGTAATACGGATGGTAGATACTTTTTCAAAATGATTGAGGAAGAATTAATATGCAAGTAATGGAATTATATAAAGCGTTAAATATTCCAGACAATGAATATAACGAAATAGTAAGTCGGCTTGGTCGAGTACCAAATGAGCTGGAGACTTATCTTTTCTCTGCAATGTGGTCAGAGCACTGTGGTTATAAACATTCAAGAAAATACCTTTCAAGATTGCCAAAAGACGGTTCTATTTGCTCAGAAGAAAATGCGGGTGGTATTCCTATAGGGGATCAGGTGGTAGTATTTAAAGTTGAATCACATAACCATCCATCAGCAATTGAGCCTTTTCAAGGTGCTGCTACAGGAATAGGCGGAATTATCAGAGACGTTCTTGCAGTGGGAGCTAGACCTATAGCTTTACTGGATTCTTTAAAATTTGGTAAACTCAAAGATCATACAACAAAACATCTTTTTGACGGTGTTGTAAGAGGGATTTCCCATTATGGAAATTGTATAGGAGTTCCAACAGTTGCGGGAGAAGTTGGATTTGATGAGTCTTACACTACTTCACCCCTTGTAAATGTTATGGCGGTTGGTATTGTTGACAAGGATAAAATCAAAACATCAAAGGCGTTACCGGGTAACCTAATAGTGTTAACAGGTTCTCATACAGGAAAAGATGGTATTCACGGAGCTTCATTTGCTTCTAAAGAATTATCCGAAGAGTCAAAAGAAGATAGACCATCCGTTCAGGTCGGTGATCCTTTTATGGAAAAAATACTGATTGAATCCACCCTTGAAATATTAGAAATTCCTGAAGTTGTGGCATGCCAGGACTGTGGTGCAGCCGGGTTGTTATCATCCAGTTCCGAGATGGCTTATAAGGGTGAATGTGGTGTAGATATTCATTTAGATGCAGTTCATCTGAGAGAAAAAGGCATGCAGCCATGGGAAATTATGCTTTCAGAATCTCAGGAAAGAATGGTATTTGTTGTTGAACCTTCTGGCATAGATAAAGTTATGGCAATTACAAAGAAATATGATATACCTGCTGCTGTAATAGGCAGAACAACTGAAACAGGTATGTACAGGCTATTATGGCATGAAGAAGAGATTGCCTGTTTGCCTCCTGAAATACTCGCAGAAGGGCCTATGTATGTGCTTAATGAGGCAGAGCCTGAATACATTCAGGAATATCAGGAAAAAGAGTTACAACAAAAAACTAATATAGAAGAAGCAATAAAACGTTTAATAGCCGATCCCAACTTTGCTTCTAAAAAATGGATATATAGACAATACGATCATACAGTCGGAAACAGGACTTCTGTTAATCCGGGAGTTGGTGGTGCAGCCGGTATATGGCTAAACGAGGAAGGTGGAGTTATAGGTTTAACTATAGACTCTAATGGCAGACAAGTATTCTTAGATCCTTATAATGGAGCAAGGAACACTGTTTGGGAGGCCTGTAGAAATCTTATCTCAGGCGGTTTTAATCCTCTTGGAGTTACAGATTGTATGAATTATGGTAACCCTGAAAAGAGTGAAGTTGCATACCAGTTTGTAAGATCAATTGATGGAATATCAGATGCTTGTAGAGAAGCAGAAATACCTGTAGTATCAGGAAATGTGTCATTCTATAATGAGTGTCCTGATTATAGAGTGTATCCTACTCCAACTATTGG
>DNSU01000043.1:20577-23629 GCA_003499585.1 Cyanobacteria bacterium UBA9579
CTCCTACTCCAACTATTGGCATAGTTGGTTACGCTGATACGCCTGAAAAATTAATCAGAAACTCATTTATTGATGGAGAAACTGTAATCTTAATTGGAAAGCAGATCGATGATTCTTCTAATATAGGCGGATCATTATACCAGCGAGTTCTTTATGATTTCCTTGGAGGACAAATAGATTCTGTTGATTCACAGTTAGAAAAGAATTTACAGAAAGCTATATTTGCTCTTAGAGGCAAACAACTTCTTGGCGGATGTACTGATGTTTCTGAATTAGGAATATTCGGAGCACTCTTTGAAGGATTAAAACTAGGTAATGTTGGATTTAGCGGAAAGCTTATTGATAATGTTGATCCTGAAAAGGCTCTTTTTGGTGAAATAACTGGTAGATATTTAATTTCAACAAATCAACTTGAAGATGTGAGAAAAGTGCTTATTGAAAATGATATTCCTTATCAGGAGCTTGGCACTTGTTTTGGTGATACACTTGAGTTTGATGGTTATACATTTAATACTAAAGAGCTCTTTAAATTATGTGATGAAGCCATAGAACTGGAGATGAATGAATGAAAATTGGAGAAGAATGCGGCGTTTTTGGCGGTATAGCCTTTGATGATGATGTAGCTCCAATAATACGCAAGGGCTTGTTTATGCTGCAGCATAGGGGGCAGGAAAGTGCCGGATTATGTTGTGGAGATCAGGAATTATCTTTGTTTAAAGACAAGGGGCTGGTTATGGAAGTCCTTAAAAATAAAGTAGTAAAAAATATTACAGGCAAATCAGGGATCGGGCATGTGAGGTATTCTACTCAGGGTGGCTCAGATAGCGCCCATGCTCAGCCTTATATGGTTAAATATCTGGAAGAAAATGTTTCAATCGCTCATAATGGCAATGTCAAAGCTGCTATAGATATGCGCAAGAAGTTAGAAGAAGAAGGCGAAGTATTCCTGACCTCTTCTGATACCGAGATGATTCTTAAAAAAGTAATCAGTGAAATCAGGAAAACCCCTTCGCAATGGACTTTTGCAGAAATGGGTAATATCTTGAGCGATAATTTTACCGGAGGAGCATGGTCTATTTTATTTGGTTTTCCGGGTAGAGTTATGGGATTTAGGGATCCTTTTGGTTTCAGGCCCCTGTTTTTCTGCGCAGCAGAAGAAGGATATTTTTTGAGTTCAGAGGATAGTGCTTTTCAGTTATTGGAATTTAAAAACATAATTGAAATTCAACCCGGTGAAGGAGTTGAAATCACCTCTGAAGGATATAAAATACAGCGTTTTGCTCCTGAAATGCCATCAAAGAAATGTGTATTTGAACATATATACTTTGCAAGACCCGATTCAAATGTATTTGGCAGAAATGTGTACCAGACACGTGTAGATTTTGGGAAAAAATTAGCTCTCGAAAGTTGTATTGACGCTGATATGATTATTCCTGTTATGGATTCAGGGTTTGCAGCTGCTATTGGGTATTCACAGGAGTCAGGAATCCCGCTTCATATGGGACTTGTTAGAAACCACTGGGTTGGCAGAACCTTTATCCAGCCACAGCAAAAAGAAAGAAGAAAAGGCGTCCAGAGAAAATTAATGCCTATAGCTTCCGTGGTTTCAGGTAAAAGGCTGATTCTTATTGATGATTCAATTGTCAGAGGAACTACTTCAAAAGAAATTGCAAGAATGCTCAAGAAAGCTGGTGCAAAAGAAATACATTTCAGAATCGCATCCCCGATGATTATCAATACCTGCTTCTGGGGTGTTGATATTCCTACTAAAGAAGAACTTATTGCTAATTCTTATGATAGTGTAGAGGAAATAAGAGAATATCTTGATGCTGATGGCCTTGCTTACTTATCATTTGAAGGCATGCAGCAAATATTTGGAAAAGATGGCTGGTGCTATCATTGTTTCGAAAACTCAGAGAAAAAAAGGTGTAATGAGAATGTTGAACTACAAACAGTCGGGCGTTGACATAGATAAAGCAGATGCTTTAACGGCAATTATCAAAAAAACTGTTGCCAGTGATAATATTGGCATGTTTGCCGGGCTTTATGAACATCCTTTTATCCCTGAATATTATTTATGCGCCTGTACGGATGGCGTAGGCACAAAAGTTATTCCATTAATGGAACGAGGGTTAATTGATACCATTGCTGTTGATCTTATTGCTATGAACCTTAATGATATGATATGCACTGGAGCCAAACCAATGTTTTTTCTTGATTATTTTGCTACCAGTGTTCTTGATATAGATATTGCAGCAAGATTTATTCAGGCATTAAAAAATATTTTAAGTAAATACAACTGTATGCTGCTTGGTGGTGAGACAGCAGAATTAAATGGCTTAATTACAAAAGGCCATTTTGATGTCGGAGGTTTCGCTGTAGGAATAGTCAGAAAAGATAAGGTTTTAAGAAAAGAAAATATTACCGAAGATGATATTGTTATAGGCCTAAAATCAAGCGGACCACATTCAAACGGTTATACACTTGTAAGAAAACTCCATGAACAGGGACTGCTTTGTGATGAAGATATGACAGAAGCATTGCAGCCAACAAATATATATGTAAATGAAGTAATAGACCTTTGTAATAAACAGCTTTTAAAGGTAAGTGCTCATATCACAGGTGGTGGGTTAGCTGATAATTTAGCTAGAGTTATCCCTGAAGGATTATCTGCTAATATATTCAAGAAAAATATCCCGCAAATGTCAATCTTTGAGAAGCTCGCCACTCTTGTTGGAGAGGAAGAAGCTTATAAAACATTTAACATGGGTGTTGGAATGTGTCTTATTGCATCACCTGAAAAAGTTGATAAGATTTTAGCCATATGTGCCGAATTTGAACCTTTTATTCTAGGGAGAATGGAGAAAGATGAAGAAAATTGCAGTATTCGGCTCAGGTAACGGCTCTAATTTTCAAGCTATAGTTAGATATTTTCAAGGCAGGAATGATATTCAATTTGTCTGTATATCGGATAAAAAAGATGCTTTTATCCTTGAAAGAGCAAGAAGATTGGGAATAGAAAATCATCATATCCCTTTTGCTGATACTCTTG
>DNSU01000043.1:23696-24076 GCA_003499585.1 Cyanobacteria bacterium UBA9579
TGATACTCTTGATTTTTTGAAATCTAATAATTTTGATCTGGTTGTGTTAGCCGGTTATATGAGAATACTGCCTAAAGAAATAACCGAATATATAAAAATAATCAATATTCACCCATCACTGCTGCCTGATTTTAAAGGAATGGATGCAATAAAACAGGCCTATGAAGCAAGGGTTAATCAGACAGGTGTTACTGTTCATTATATCGATGAAGGTGTTGATACCGGACCTGTTATTGCTCAGTTATCAGTTACTATAGAAAATGGCATGGCTTTAGAAGAACTTGAGGAAAATGTTCATAAAGCAGAACATCAGCTTTATCCCAAGGTCATTGATCATTTGCTTTTTAATGTACCGTTGGGGATTATCTCATGTGTTTAGG
>DNSU01000050.1:0-463 GCA_003499585.1 Cyanobacteria bacterium UBA9579
AAATAGTATTTTATCTTTTTAATATTATAAATTTATTATTCCGCTAAAGAAGAGAGTAAGTCTGCGTGGTATTTCTGCAATACTTCTGTTAATTTATCCTGATCAATCATTGTATTTACCATTGCGAGCATATTATTAGGGAGTTCATCCATTAATTTAATTATCAAATCCTTGTCTATGACTTGCATGTGTTCTGCAATTTCATTTTTACCAAGTCTTGTCAATGGTTCTATAAGGGAATTCTTGGAAAATTCCATGAATAGTTCGTCATTCATTTGAGTTAATTTAGTAATAACATTTAGTAACTCTTTATAAGGTAAAGATTTGAGACCCTCAGTTAATGCTTGTTGCTTATATTGACCTATTTCTTTTATCATTTCGTCATTTGATAAATTGCCAACTTTTTTTCCGGTGGCTGATTCCATAATCTGCACCAGTAAATGCCTTGGCATTGATTTTATAA
>DNSU01000050.1:540-5098 GCA_003499585.1 Cyanobacteria bacterium UBA9579
AAGCTTCATTAAATCGCTATGATTAATTTTTGTGCTGTTTAAAAATCCTGTTAACGCTTTCATTGGCATAAAGGATAACACTTCATCCTTTGAATAAGCACGAAATAAGACTTTTAATAATTGTTCCTTCGGTAAATCATAAACATATTGTAAAAGCTTTGATTTGGTGAAAAATTTTAGCCCCAATGCCAGTTTGCCTTTTTCAAGCATCCAAAGAAGACTAACTAATTCACTATGATTTAATAGTTTTAAAATGCTCAGGCGATTATTTGGCAGGTGAAGTTGTAATGCTTTTATAATAGTATCCTGATCCAGGTCTTTATTCTTTACAAGCTGAGATTCAGGTGTACCTTTTGCGGCATGAGCTTCAGTATATGCATCAATACTTTCGTACGCATTTGTATTAGTACGCTTAGTATTTAATTCATAATACTTGGTGTTATAAATTAATGATGTATCAATTGTTATCATTTATATAGCCTATCCCCAAATTAGTACTCCTTACTTATTTATTGTCGAGATATTTTAAGATTTTCTTTAATGTTTTATATACAATTGTTACGGTTTGTAATAAAGCAATTATATTTATACAAACTTAGCTCTATAGAACATGACAATTTTTATCTTTCTGGAATAAAATATGTTATCCTCAAGTTCAAAATCGAATAAAAGATAAAATAACTATGCAAATCAAAGTACTCTACAAATTTTATATATTATTTTTTAGCTTATTGTTTGTTTTTGCGGCAAATCAGTTTGGTTTTTCAGCTGAGAATAAACAGATTAAAAATGATTATATAGCAGAAGGGCAAATCATCCGTGAAGGGAATATACTCATTATACGAGTACCTTCATTGCCGCCTGACAATTATAATAATCAGCGAGATCAAGCTTTTATCCTGCTATACCCTTATTTGACCAAAGATTTGGAAAAAGCATCAGTCATCTGGCAAAAGGATGAATTTTCTTTTACTAAAGTTGTTTCTATTGCAAATGTTTACATCAAGGATTATCTGGATAAAAAAATTAGCATGACTAAATTTATCGGCTATTTTAACTCGCAATCAATTGAACCTGTACCATTGCATCTAAATAAAGTAAAGAAGCTTGAACATAGTATAGTATCAGAAGAGTTAACCAGAAAAGCAGCTATTTTAAGAGAAAAGGCCGATGCATATAGATTTATCGGTAAATATGATTCTGCATTGAGGATATATAACCAATCATTAGAGTTTAACCCTTATGATACTATAACCTTATTTTGGTTGGCTGAAATTTATAGCACCACAGGAAGTGTTAAATTAGCCAAAGAGTATTATGCAAAAGCTTTAAGTATTGACCCTGATTTTATTGCAGCTGATAAAGCCTTATATAAGTTAAAAATAGAAGAAACTAATAAATAAGAGTTTATATAGTGACTGCAAGCTCATTTCAGACAAAATTCCAATAATCTGAATAAGATTTATACCCAACTGTACATATAAAATTACCCAGTTGGGGAATAAGGTCTGTAACTGAATAATTGTAGGAAATTTTTGATAGCATTTTTTGCTTTTTGTAAAATTAGCTGTTTATTTTTATAGAAAGCAGAATTTTACTAGCAATTTTATTTTTTATGCACTTTTTTTAATGTAGCTTGATTTAATAAATATTTTAATAAGGAGAAATATAGATGATATCTTTTAACCCATATTCACCCGCCATATCTTTTCAAGGAAGATTCCACAGAGATTGGAAGAATGTGGATGATAAAGAAGTTGGAAAAAGGTATGGTCAGGAAACTCAGCAGGAATATGATGCATTTATAAAGCAAGTAGAAGAAATAGCTACAGATCATAGTCAGGTTCCAGAAGCTGATTGTGTAGATTTTTATCTGTTTGAAAACGGTAAAGAACTAGGAATAGGCATTGCAGAAAAATCAGTAAAATTAGCACAAAATTATAACCCGGCTGATGAAGTCTTAAAAGATGATGAAGATGATCTTGTAGGATTTTATAGAGAGCCGGGTGAATCTGAACCAATAGAGCAATATATAGACAAAGATGGACAGGTTAAAGAGCTTGAACCTGGAGCTAAATTCTGTCGCAATGAGACAGATAATTATTTATTAACTCTTAGAAGAGCAATTGCCCAGAATGATTTAAAGTCTGTACTAAATAATAAAAATTTAGTTATTGCAAGGCTTTTACAGATGGCCCAGGATAGCAAAGACGGTAAAATGTCAGGCGAAAACTAATATTGCAAAGTACATTACGTATTTTTAGAGCGCCTTAAATAAGGAAATAACTATATATTTGAGTTATAATTCATCGGAAGTAAAGTACTTCCGATGAATATTTGTCTGTGAGAATAATTATTATGATTTAATTTGAATTTTCCCTTTTCGAATAATCAGGTATAATTATTTAAACTCGGATAAGTAGTTAGGCTATTAGAGGAGCAAACGTATGGAAACAGTGCAGAAAAAATCATTAAAAGGCACTAAAACAGAACATAATTTGATGGCAGCTTTTGCAGGAGAGTCTCAAGCCAGAAATCGCTATACTTATTATGCAAGTGTAGCTAAAAAAGAATGTTATGAGCAGATTTCGGCAATTTTTATTGAAACAGCAGATAATGAAAAAGAACATGCCAAAAGATTCTTTAAATTTTTAGAAGGTAATAACGTTGAAATAAAAGCAACCTACCCCTCAACATTTGGCAATACAATTGAAAATCTTCAAGCAGCAGCTACTGGTGAGCATGAAGAATGGGAACTGCTTTATCCTGAATTTGCAAGAATTGCTAAAGAAGAAGGCTTTCCTGAAGTAGCAGTTGCATTTTCAAAAATTGCAGAAGTAGAAAAACACCATGAAGAGCGTTATTTAAAATTGCATGAAAATGTAAAAAATGGCATGGTGTTCAAAAAAGGCACAGAAGCAGAATGGAAATGCAGAAACTGTGGATATATCCATAAAGGCAAAGAAACTCCTGAACTTTGCCCTGCTTGTGTACATCCAAAAGCTTTTTTTGAAGTTAGTATTGAAAATTATTAATTATTTGTGAATAATTTCAGAAAAATCAGTTTATAAAGTTAGAATTCAAAAGTTAGAAGAGAATATTTTTTCCAATAATAAGTAGCAGAAATTATAAAAAGGAGTAAAAAATGGAAAAGTATAGATGTATTATTTGTAATTATATTTATGATCCTGCTGTAGGCGATCCTGATAATGAAGTTGCTGCAGGAACCTCTTTTAGTGAAGTGCCTGATGATTGGACATGTCCTCTTTGTGGTGCAGGTAAAGAAGAATTTGAAAAAGAGGAATAATTAACGAGGAACCAATTATTATGTCCGTAACAGTTCATAAAATTAATGATCAAGTTCATCTTTTAAGATCGCAGGATGCTAAAAGGGAGCTTTTTGATCAGCTAATACCACTGCCTGATGGCACAAGTTATAATGCTTATTTAGTTAAAGGCAGTGAAAAAACAGCTCTTATTGATACAACTTATCCTCCAAAGATAGAAGACCTCCTAAATGGTCTTAAAGAACTTGGAGTTAACAAGTTAGATTATATTATCGCTAATCATGGCGAGCAAGATCACACTGGGGCTATTCCAAAATTATTGGAGATTTATCCTGAAGCAAAAATCGTGACCAATGCAAAGTGTAAAGCATTGATTATGGAGTTTTTGCTGGTATGTGATGATAAATTTATTACTATAAGTGACAGAGAAACTTTGTCTTTAGGTGATAAGACTCTGGAATTTATTCTTGCTCCATGGGTGCATTGGCCTGATACTATGTTCACTTATTTACAAGAAGATAAAATCTTGTTTAGCTGTGATTTCTTAGGCTCACATCTTGCTATAGATGATCTATATGTAACAGATGAGAGTAAAGTCTATGCAGCAGCTAAGAGATATTATGCTGAAATTATGATGCCATTTAGGGCTCATATTAAAAAACATCTTGAAAAGGTGAGTCAGCTTGAAATAAATCTCATTATGCCAAGTCATGGCCCTGCATACCAAAACCCTGAGTTTATACTCAATGCTTATAAGGACTGGGCTTCAGATGATGTTAAGAATGAAGTTGTTATTGTTTATGTTTCAATGTATGACAGTACCCAAATAATGATAGATCATTTGAATAAGGCTCTTAGTGATAATAATATCCCGGTAAAAACTTATGATCTGATAAAAACAGACATTGGTGATCTCGCTATGGATATTGTTGATGCAGCAACTATCGTAATAGCATCTCCTATGGTTCTTTCAGGAGCTCATCCGGTTGTAGCCAATGCGGCTTATCTGGTAAATGCCCTTAGGCCAAAAACTAAATTTGCTTCTATCATTGGATCTTATGGATGGGGAGGCAATATGGTTGAACAGCTTAAAGGCATGCTGGGTAATTTAAAGGTAGAGCTGTCAGAGCCTGTTATGATTAAAGGCCAGCCTAAAGAAGAAGACTTTAAACTGCTTGATAATCTGGCAAAAGAAATTGCCAACAAGCATCATGGTTTAATTGTATAAAAAAATTCTAAAATAAAATCGCCTGCATCAGGCGATTTTATTT
>DNSU01000050.1:5214-6376 GCA_003499585.1 Cyanobacteria bacterium UBA9579
GCACTTTTAATTTTTTACAGGTTTTTAAAAAGTAATTGAAAGAATGCTATAAGCGTAAAGAGGTAATAAAAATGATCAACAGAATTTCTTTTCATCAAAACAATTTAATTCCGTCAATAAAGCCAAATTTCAAGCCCAAAATGGTTCAGTTCTCAGGAATAAATCAAAATACGGATGAAAAAGAAATTTCTCGAATAGCTGATAAAGTTTCTAAAGAAAAATTGGAAAAACATTTAAATGAGTTAGCCGGGCCTAAAACTGAAGGGCGTGGAGTTGGTTATAAAGGGATTGAAATAGCCAAAAGATATATATCTAAAACATTTAGGGAGTACGGATTGAAGTCTGTAAAAGAACTTGGGTTAAATAATTACTATGAGAAATTTAATTTGCCACAATATCCGCTTATCAGTAGAGACATGGGTAATCATCATTATGGATCATATAGTAGGCTTATACCAAATGTACCTACCGTTGAGACATCTAATGTACTTGGAATGATTAAAGGCACTGAAAAGCCTGATGAATTTATAATAATTTCCGCTCATTATGATCATATGGGAAAAGACGAATTCAAAAAACTGGTATATCCAGGGGCAAATGATGATGCTTCAGGCGTTGTATCCTTGATGGAAATAGCCCGTATAATGTCTCAGGAAAAACCGCCTAAAAAATCAGTTATATTTGCGGCCCTATCAGGTGAAGAATCAGGATTATTAGGCTCAAAAAAACTAAGTCAGGATCTTATAGCTAAAGGAATTGCTAAAAAGGCAGAAGTATTAAATCTTGAAATGCTTGCTGCTGAAAAAGGCGAAACCCTTGATATCTGGGATCAGGATAAGCCTGAAGTAAAACATATTGTAGACAATATTGAAAAAGCAGCAAAACAGTTTGGTGTAAAAACCAACCCAATACATGACAAATCCGGCCCTCCTGCTGATTCCAGAGAGTTTAACCAGAATGGAGTACCTGCAGTAACAGCTGTTTGGGATAGCAGGCTGGATGAGATAATGGAAATGCATCCAACTCTTCATTCAGAAAATGACACTCCAGAAAATGCCAATATGGATAAGCTTCATCAATCCACAAAGGTTTTAGCAGCTGCAAGTTATCTTTTAGCTAATGAAGAAACTGCAAAATCAGAACTTGCATTTACTTCAAACAG
>DNSU01000050.1:6435-9997 GCA_003499585.1 Cyanobacteria bacterium UBA9579
TGCATTTACTTCAAACAGAGTATTAGAGCTTGAAGCATATAAACAGAGAGCTTTGAATTTAAAGAAAACTGTATAGAATTATTCCCCGATCATTTCTAAGTCTACCGGCTTTGGTCCTTTTACGGATAAGAAAGCAGCAGGCTCGTCTCCAATGTTTTTAAAAGTGTGAGGAATGTTCATTTTTCCTTGTATTAAATCTCCAGGATTGGCACCAATAGTTTCTTCTCCTACTTTGAATTGAAGTTTACCTTTTATTATATAGAATAATTCATCAGTAGTTGGATGTTTATGTAGTTGTACTTCTTTCCCGGCAGGAAGATTATATATAAAGGGAGCTAATGATTCATAATCCTCAAAAAATGGTACAACATTTACTTCTTCTGTATTAGAAGTTTTTTGTGCGTAACTAATATGTATAGAATCTGAGCTTTCAATAATTTCTACAAATTTTTCTTTAGGAGCTTTACATCTTGGACATTGTTCAGGGGGAGTATCTCCTTGATGTATATATCCACAAACAGTGCATCTCCAACTTTTCATTATTTATTCTCCACTAAAAACTAATTAACGTTCTAACTCCTATTATAAACGCATTTTTATTATTTCCATCAGGATTAAATATATATTGCATATCTGGCTCAAGGGCAAGCCAGGGAGTTATTTCTACTTTATAAAAACCTTCCAGTACGATTTCATCTTTTTTATTTTCAATATTTTTAATCCTACTGCTCAAATTCGCAATCGCAGTGCCAAAGCCCAATACATCATTATCTCTCTTTGGAATCAGGCCATAATATGCGCAGCTTGCACTGTAAAATCTTGCGATTTCATTTCTATTCGATGGACTCCAGCCATATTGACCTTGTATATATAAACCTTGCTCGTCTTCATTATTCTCTTTGTAAATTTGCTGTTCAAGGCCTGCGTATACTCCATAATTGCCGGAAAATACTCTTGCATTATTATTTAATGGAATTTCTTCAATATTTTTAGAAGCATACCAATATCCAATTATGTAGTTTCCATAATGGTTATTTATATTTGGCCTTATTCCCGATTCAACTATAGTAAAAACACCTTCTCTGCCAATTCTAAATCCTATATCTTCCTGCTCTGCTACTCCATTATATACGCCTGTTTTCAGGTTGAATTGCTCTATTGGCTCAATTAAAATAGCCCCGCCAAATCTTTGATCAGGATATGTTGGCATTGGGATATTAGCTATTGTAGTAAATGATGAATTAATAAAATCAACACTTGTTTCTAAAGCATCAAAGTCAGTATTTGCATCTTGTTTTCCAGCTTTAACGCTAACTTTATCATCAATTAAACGCTGTTGATACCAAGCTTCACCAAGCTGATTCATTACCGGTCCATCAATACTGCTTATTCCCTGTAGATCTCCCACAAAATCAGGAGATAATTCAAAAGCATGTAAATTTTGCCCTAGTACATATGCCGTGCCGCCCGGAATTAAACCCAGTTTTTCTGTATCAACTGTGACAGAATAATTTAATAGTCCTATAGATTTGATATTCTGACTGATATCCTTGCCTCTGAGTTTTAAAAAGCTATCTGTTGTATAGTTTATTTCCGGTATAATACCGTGCATTTCAAGATATTTGTATAATTTAATCTTATTATCAATGTAACTGGTTTCAATATAATGATTTTCCGTTAGTTTATCTTCTTGGTTCTGGCTTTTCTCAAATACAATTTCTTCCAGCAGACTTTCATCTGCTAAACAGGCAGAATTACTCAATATTCCTGATATAAAAAGCAGGATAGTCAGAAATTTAAGATATTTAATAATCATAAATTTTCTGTTTAAAATATAAAATCTAAACTAAGGAGCTGTTTTCAGGGTCAAATATCGTTAGGCTTTTATAAAATAAAGTAAATCTCTCCATCTCTTCAATTCTTGCATTCAGGTCTGCTATCAAGCTTTCTATATTATCCATTCTGTCTGAAAGTTCCTGTAATTTCTCCAAATTATCCAATACTTATCTCCACATTTCTAATATGGATAATATATCTAGTAGTTTCAGGATTAACATTATACATTTAGCTACTTATAATGATTAATAAATTATTGCAAAAATTAAAATAAATCCTAAAAAGGAAGGAAAATGAAATTAACTGTACTGGTTGATAATAATACGTTGACAGGGAAATTCTATTTGGGAGAACCTGCATTGTCTTTTTATATCGAGACAGACGGTATGAAGATTTTGTTTGATACTGGATATTCAGATGTATTTATGCAGAATGCATTTAAAATGAACATTGATTTAAGACATCTGGATTATTTGGTTTTATCTCATGGGCATTATGATCACACATGGGGGCTTTCATCACTTATTAAACTCTATTTAGAAACAATTAAAGAGAATATATCCTATAAAAAACCTGTTGTTATCTCTCATCCTTTTACCTTTCTATCTAAAACAAGATTAGACTTGGGTGAGATAGGATCATTGATTTCTGAAGAAAAATTATCCAGAAATTTTGAACTTAAATTAAGCAAAGAGCCTGTCTGGATAACTGAAAATCTGGTTTTTTTAGGTGAAATACCAAGAGAAGATGTTTCTGAGCCAATCGGGCAAGTTTATTACGATGGAAATTGGATTGATGATTATATAACAGAAGATTCAGCTTTAGTTTATAAATCCCCTCAAGGTTTAGTGCTGATTCTTGGATGCTCCCATGCAGGATTTATTAATACTGTAAAATACGCAAAAAAAGTGTGTAATGATGAGCGAATTTATGACGTGATTGGCGGACTTCATCTGGTAAATACTAACAGTAAAAAACTCGAAAAAACTGTTGAATATATACAGAAGTTACAACCAAATCAAGTACATGCCTGTCACTGCACTGACCTGCATTCCAAAATTGCATTATCTCGTGTGGTAGATTTAAAAGAAGTTGGTGTGGGGTTATCTTTAGAATTCATGTAATATAAATAAATTTGAAAAATCTTATCCTGTTATTTAGTTTGATTAGCCATGTATTTAGTAAGAAATTATACAGATTTCTTATTCTTTTATGCGACTTATTGGCATAAACTTACTTAGATTATTGAACTCTGAATTTGAGGACCAACTGTGATGCTTCAGAGAGGCACAAGGACGTATCTCCTGAAAAAACTAATAATACCCGTATTGATATTATTATCTGTAATAATAAATCATCAGCTTGTTTATTCTCAGGTAATTCAAGAACAACTTGGTAAATCAGTTTCTGATCCGGTAATATTTCGAGGAGAAACTTTGTTTTATATTAAAACAGGGACTGGGGCAGTTACAATTAGGGAGAGAGCAAAAGCTATATCTCAAAGATTAGAGAAGCTATATAATGATCCTTTTAACAGATTAAACACAATAAGCATACAAAGTACTGAAGATAGTTGCGATATAGTTGCGAAAGACATAATTATAATCAGTATTAGCGAAAATGATGCTAAAGCTGCAAATATATCAAAAGATGAATTGGCACGGGGTTATATACAACGACTTCAAGTAGCTGTAGATCAAACAAGAAATAACAGAGATTTTAGGGA
>DNSU01000050.1:10074-13272 GCA_003499585.1 Cyanobacteria bacterium UBA9579
GTTTACTGTTTGATATTTTCTTAACTATTCTTGCTACGGTGATTCTGATTTTTAGCTTTAAATTGTTTAATTTTATCTTAATAAAGGTTATATATAAATTACGTTCCTGGAAAGGGACAGTTATACAGCCTGTTAAGGTTCAGGATTTTGAGTTGTTCACGGTTGATCGAGTTCTTGATATAATAATATGGCTAATTAGAGCTATAGGGATTACTCTTGAAATTGCACTGGTATACCTGTATTTCACTCTGGTCTTTAGTTTTTTTCCATTAACTGCGGGAATTGCCGGTAATTTAAGGAATTATTTTATTAACTCACTAACAACAGTTTTAAATACTTTCCTGAACTTTATCCCCGATTTATTCTTTATAACAGTTGTAGCTATCCTGATATATTACATAATAAAACTGATTAGAGCTATTTTTGCCGAAATAGGACGTGGTCGAGTTAGTATTCCGGGATTTTATCCCGAGTGGGCAGAACCTACTTCTAAAATTGTGACATTTCTCATAATTGCTTTTGGTTTAGTAATTATCCTTCCGTATATTCCCGGGTGGGAATCAGAGGCGTTTAGGGCTTTATCTATATTCTTGGGTGTAATTGTTTCTTTTGGCTCGTCCGCAGCTGTTGCAAACATTATTGCAGGTGTAATTCTTACTTATACAAGGGCTTTTAGAATCGGTGACAGATTAAAAATAGCTGATACTATGGGAGATGTAGTAGAGCGCACTTTACTTGTAACCAGGATAAGAACGATTAAGTCTGAGGTTATTTCTATTCCAAATGCTGTTGTTCTTGGCAGCCATATTGTTAACTATAGTACAGACGCTCCAGAGGAAGGGCTTATTTTGCATACATCAGTTTCAATAAGTTACAAAGTATCCTGTAAAAAGGTGGAAGAATTACTAATTGCTGCCGCAAAAGAAACTGAAGATATAAAAGAAACCCCAACTCCTTTTGTGTTAATGACCCATCTATGTGATTTTTATATAAAATACGAATTAAACGCTTATACAGATAAACCTACAATAATGCAAAATACTTATTCAAACCTGCATAGAAACATCCATGACAATTTTAATGAGGCAGGAATAGAGATTATGTCTCCGCATTATACTGCTATCAGAGATGGTAACGAGATAACTATTCCTAATAAATATCTGCCTGATGATTATAAATCTTCAGCATTTAAGATATCATCCACAGAAGTTTTTAACGACTGATTAAAATAGTGTTTAAAGATTATAATCGTCAATTTAAATTATGTATAACATTGCACTGATTGAAAGGTTTATATATGGATGATGCATTAGTAGCAATACTATCTAATGAACTATTTTTAAAGACAATTACTGCAATTATTGGCATAATTATTCTTAATTTGATAGTTCGTATATTGCGTAAGTCAGTATCACAACGCATCAAAGATCCAGAAGTGCGTTATAGAACCAGAAAAATAATCACTTTTATCGGTTATTTTATAATTTTCATTTTTTTACTGGTAGTTTTTTATGAGCGATTAAGAGGGCTAACCATTGCATTTGGTGTAATAGGTGCAGGAATAGCTTTTGCGTTACAAGAAGTTATTACAAGTATTGCAGGATGGATCGCAATTTCTACAGCGCACTTTTATAGAGTTGGAGATAGAATCCAGCTTGGAAATATTCAGGGAGATGTAATAGATATTAGTGTTTTGCGTACTACAATAATGGAGCTTGGAGAGTGGGTTGAGGCTGATTTATATACCGGCCGTATAGTCAGGATTGCAAACAGTTTTGTTTTTAAGGAGCCTGTTTATAATTATTCCGGTGATTTCCCTTTTTTATGGGACCAAATTATGGTGCCAATAAAATATGGAAGTGATTATCATCTTACAAGACAGATATTGCAAAATATTGTTAATGATGTTGTCAAAGATTATATAGAAGAAGCAGGAGATGCATGGATGCTTGTTCGCAGAAAATATGTTGTAAAGACTGCAAGGGTTGAGCCGATGATATCTATGATTGCAAATGATAACTGGATAGAGTTTTCTGTTCGCTATATTGTCGATTATCAACTGCGCGTGGTCACAAAAGACCAGATTTTTACAAAAATATTAGATGAATTCAAAAAAACTGAAGGTAAAGTAAGTATGGCTTCAGCAACTGTTCAGCTTGTTCAGGCTCCACCACTCGATATAAATGTTACAGAAAGAAAAAGCGAATAAAGCCATCCTGTTATTCTTCAGTTTTTGGCATGAATCTGCGTAGAGTCTGGCTATTTATTGCAACAATTACTGTACTTAAAGACATTAATAATGCTCCGATAGCTGGACTTACAATAATTCCATAAGTTACCAGAACCCCTGCTGCCAGTGGAATTGCTACAATGTTATATCCTGCTGCCCACCATAGGTTTTGAACCATTTTGGAATAAGTTCTTTTTGATAGAAAAACCATTTGCGTTACATCTTGAGGATTGCTTTTAACAAGTACTATATCTGCGCTTTCTATAGCAACATCAGTTCCTGCTCCTATTGCTACTCCAACATCAGCAGCAGCCAGAGCAGGAGCGTCATTTATGCCATCACCTACCATTGCAACTCTATAACCTTGTTTTTTTAGCTCCTGTATTTTTTCGGCTTTCTTATCAGGTAAAACCTGAGCAAAATAATCATCAATCCCTAGTTCCTGTGCTACCGATTTGGCAACTGCCTCATTATCACCTGTTATCATATATGTTTTTATGTTCAGGTCTTTTAGTTTGGATATAGCGTTATAGGATTCTTCCCTGATAATATCTGATAGTGCAAATGCTCCGGCAAGTTTGTTGTCTATAATAGAAAAGATAACCGTCTTTCCTTGATTAGCAAGTTCCTGTATCTTTTTATCATTTGCTTTTATATTTAATTCTTCCAGTAAACCGGGACTTCCTGCATAGACTTCCTTGCCTTCAACTTTTCCAAAAGCTCCTTTGCCTGATAATGCTTTAAATTCTAAAACGGGAGGTATTTCTATGCCTCTATTTTTTACGTGCTCTACTATTGCTTTTGCAATTGTATGCTCTGAATTTGATTCTACACTTGCAGTTAATTTTAGTAGCTCGTTTTCATCCACATAAGAAATCACATCTGTTACTCCAAAACTCCCTTGTGTTAGAGTGCCGGTTTTATCAAATACTATTGCATTTATGTCTTTGGCTATTTCAAAGGCTGAT
>DNSU01000099.1:0-5746 GCA_003499585.1 Cyanobacteria bacterium UBA9579
GCTTGCTTCGCAAGGCGATTCGACTTTAACAAGACAGCTTCTAAAGATGGCGTGAAATTTCCAAATGGAGTTTTTCCAGAAGATACTCCAGATCCTGCTGTCCATGCAATGCCATTGTGCATAAACGTATTCTTGATGTTTCAACGGTTGGAGGTCTAATTGCGGTAGCAAGAATTTGATATTCTTCCAGCAACTTTTTTGAAAGCCTGAGCGTATCTTCCGTATCACCTACTTTAATACAAAATATGGCAGAACTTGATGGTATAACTATATTATTCCCATTTTTTTGTATTTTATTCAGTTCAGAACTTAGATAGTTAATATTTTGATATAATTTATTTCTTAAATTGTCAGCATTTTTGATAATTTCAACTGCTCTAATTGAAGCTGCGACTGATGGAATTGATGGAGCAGTGGAGTAAATAAACGATCTTGATTTATGAATCAGGTAATCGATAAGTTCTTTTTTGCCTGCAATATAACCGCCTTCTACCCCGGCAGCTTTGCTTAATGTGCCCATTTGTATATCAATTTTATTATTAATTCCTAATTTATGAGCTAACCCTTGCCCATTAGGGCCATATAGTCCAAAAGCATGCGCTTCATCAACAAACAAAACTGTATTATATTTTTCTTTTAGTTCCACTATCTCTTTTAAAGGGGCTCTATCTCCATCCATGCTGAAAATAGAATCAGTAATAATTACATTAAATCTGTGTTTATGACAATTTTCGCTTAATAATCTTTCTAAATCGTTGATCTCGCAATGCTTATAAATAAATTTGTTTGCTCGTGAAAGTTTTATTCCGTCAATTATGCTGGCATGGTTTAACTGGTCTGAATAGACTGCATCATTTTCGTTTAGCAGTCCTGCAATTGCACCTAAATTGGCTGCATAGCCTGTTGAGAAAACCAGTGCTTTATCGGTTCCTTTTAGATCAGCAATTTTTTCTTCCAGTTCAATGTGCAGATCGTGAGTCCCTGATATTAATCTTGATCCAGTCGAGCCTATACCATACTTTTCTATAGCCTTTATTGCAGCTTCCTGTATACTTTCATCTCCTGCCAGTCCTAAATAATTGTTAGAGGACATTTGGAGAACTTTTTTGCCTTTATGTATAATATATGGGCCCGGCTGCGATGAAACGGGTTTAAAATCCCTGTAAAGACTCTTAGCTTTGATTTCTTTCAGGTTATCTTCAAGAAAATTATAAAAATCAGACTGCATTTTGTATCTTTCTCTTTAGTAATACTCTAATGATTATAACAGTTAACTTATATAGTGAATTTATCACCT
The DNA here is from genome assembly GCA_003499585.1 of Cyanobacteria bacterium UBA9579. Taxonomy (GTDB): domain Bacteria; phylum Cyanobacteriota; class Vampirovibrionia; order Gastranaerophilales; family UBA9579; genus UBA9579. The sequence continues at coordinate 1,298 of DNSU01000099.1, forward strand.
AATTGTTTGTTACATTCATGTATTACTGTTTCAGGTGTTATATTTTTAAGGCAGGCATTGTCCTCAGGGCATTTTTTGCCTCTGATATCACATGGTGCACAGGGTATATCTGAATATAAAATGGTGTGAATGTCTCCCCATGCTTTCCACTTTTCCGGATTCATAGGGCCATATATTCCTATTACGGGAATATTTACTGATGCTGCTATATGCAGAGTGCCTGAATCTACTCCGACAACAAGATTCATTCTGCTTATTAAGGCCATGCTATCTTGAATTGACAATTGCCCGCAAAGATTAACAGGTTCAATAGCTAAATCCTGCTTTATTAATGTGTGAATTTTTTCATACATTTGTGAATCTTTTTCTGTTCCTGTATAAAAAATTTGAGCATTTCTCTGATTAATCAGATATTCAATTACCTGAGCAAATTTTTCAGGATGCCATTCCTTTTTTGGATTGCCGCTGGTGGCATGGATCAATATTTTTAGCGTATCTTGAATATTAAAATTACCTAATATTTTATCTATTTTTACTCTGGAATCTTCATCGATCCAGTTTTCCAGATAATTATCAACAACAGGAATATTATCAGCTTTTAATACATCAAGAAAGCATTCTATTTCATGTTTATTTTTGATATAAGGAACACTTTTTGTCAGTAGTATGCCTCTATGTTCTGTATTAAATCCAATTCTTTCTCTTATTCCTGCCATAAATACCAGGAATGCGCTTGATAAAGATCTTTTTAGTACGTAGGCTTTATCGTATTTTTGGTTTTTTATTAATTTTACATAGCTAAAAAAGCTTTGTTTAGTTTCTTTAATGCTATCGTACTTGTGTTTTCGTGTAGTATCAAATGTTATTAAATTATCAATGTATGGACATTCAAGCAATACATCCCCTGAAACAGGGCCAACCAGCATATCAATCTGTGCATCAGGATAGGCTCTTCTTAAATTTCTTAAAAAGGGTATTGTAAGAATGGTATCGCCTATAAATCTATATCGAACTACAAGAATTTTCATTATTTAAAGAGTTACCTATTAAATTATCTAAATTAATTTCTATATCTAATTTTAATGCAAAAATAGGAATGTCGTGTTCTATCTCATTAATTATTGATGTTAGTTTTACAGCATCTTTTTCAGTCGTTATTATTACTTCTGCACTATTCTTTTTAGCTTCTGTATATATACTTTTAAGATCTTCTTTGGTATAAAGATGATGATCGGTAAACTCTTTTGAGATAACCAGATCAAGATTTTGTTCTTTAAGATAACTAAAGAAAAACTCGGGCTGTGCTATTCCTGTAATTGCATACGCTTTTACGGGGTGGTTAAGTATTTCTGAGGTTTTAATATTAAATATTTCACCATTTTTAAATTTACAAATATAAGCAGGTTTATTGTATTTTGCTTCTATATGTCTTTTAATTTGCTCACAGGAAGATGCTGCATTAGCATCATAGGGCTTTTTGTTTACTATTATTACTTTATCAGCTCTTTTTATTTCATGCAGCGATTCTCTTAAAGGTCCAGCAGGTAGTAACAGGCTATTACCAAACTTTTTATTACTATCGATAACAAGAATATTAAGATCTCTTTCCAGTTTAATATGTTGAAATCCATCATCTAAAATGAGAACCTCAGCATTAAAATTATTTATTGCATACTGACCGGATTTAATCCTGCTTTTGCCTGTTATTACAGGAATATTATTAAGCTTTGTAGCCATAAGATATGGTTCATCTCCAGCTAAATGTGGAGTATGATAAATATTTTCTCCATCGCTAATAATATTTATTTCCTTGGTTGATAGCTGTCCGCCATAGCCATGACTTAGTATAGCTACGTTTTTATTGAGATGATTTTTTATATAATTAGCAATTTCAATAGTAAGAGGTGTTTTACCTGTTCCTCCAGTTGTTAGGTTTCCTATAGATATTACATAAGCTGGCAATTTTGTTTTCTTTAGAATATTTTTGCTGTACAGCAGATTTCTTGTCACGGAACCTATTTGGTATCCTAGTGACAAAACAGATAATAATCCTTTGATAGCCTTTTGCTGAGGATTTAATGATTCTGAATAATGGATTTTATTTAGATATTTCTTCATATTTTCATTACTAGAATAAAAGTCTGAATAGTAAAAATCTTTTATTCAGCTTATCAGAGAACAGTTTTAAGTTTTCTGATATTTCAGATGAATCTTCTAAAATCTCTTTTAAATTAGTTTTTTCTTCGCTGCTTAAACTGTTAACACTGTCAAGAGTTACTGATAATTTATCCAGAGAATCATTAAGGTTGACTAAGGTAGTATCAAGTCTGCCTTTTAATTCCTGATCTTTTGTCATGCTATTTATGTAGCTTGTTATTTCAGATAAATCTTTAGCTGATATATTAACTAAATCAACTGTTTCCTTGATTTTTGGATCTCCTAACATTTCTGATATGCTTGTTGCAGATTTTTGAATGGACTTGGTTGTAGATAAAAGACTATTCTTAACTTCAGGATCTCCTACAATTTTGTTTAGATTATCTGCTAGAACTATCATTTTGTTGGATAATCCTTCTGCTGATGCAGCAATATTATCTATTTCTGTTTTAGAGCTTCTTAACAGCTCAGTGGCAAGACTAAGTGTGGCTGTTGCTTCTGTAGTAAGCTGTTTTGTGTTTTTTAATATAGATTTTAAATCACCAAGAGACTCTTCTGAAAGTAGCGAGTTAATCTTATCATTAGTTTCTTGTAAGGCTATAGCTGCTTCTAGTTGTACATCAAAGAACCTTTTAAGCCTGATAGGTTCAACTATTGTATATTTTCCTGTGGAAGAAATCTGGGCAATAATGTCTTTTGGCGGTACCAGTCTTAATTTAGGATTGTTTGTTCCGGTTTTTATGCTTGCTATAGAATCCTCAGGGATCAATATGCCAGGTTTAGTGATTATATACCCGATTTTATAAACGTAAGGAGTACGCATGTTTTCCTGCTGAATAGTTGTTAATGTTTTTGTATTAACAATTTCAGCACTTTTAATTTCACCAACAGTTATATATTCATTCCCAGCTAGTAATTCTACAGGGGCTCCTTCATTTACCAGCGTTTTTATATTATTAGTTACAGGTAATAAGGCAGTTTGAATCTGTGGAGGAGTTATTTCCAGAAACTTTTCCCCGATAATTCCTGATTGCTGTATAGAAATAGTGGATGCATGAGGTATTTTAATACCATCCTCAGTAATTACAAACTTAACTGTAACATAGCTTTCATCAGTGCCAATAACCGGAATAACTTCTTCTACCTGTCCAATTCTAATCCCCATCATCTGAACAGCAGAACCGGGTCTCATTCCGTCTACATCATGAAATGCTACTTCAATACGCTCTCCTGCAGAAATAGCTCTGCCTTTTAGCCACATTATGCCTAGGGTTAGTACTATCAATGATATTAGTGTTAAAATCCCGACTTTTGTTGCTGGTGAGATTCTCATAATTCCTATTCTTATCTCCAATTTGATTTTAATATTTATGTATTGAACTGGTATTTAGCCTGCTGCTGTTTGCATAGGTCCATCTCGTCTGGCATTTACAAACTGATAGGCATAAGGGTCAGTTGATGTAGTCATTGTATCCGGAGTTCCCTGCCAGACTATTTTACCATCATATAACATGATAACTCTATCCGCAGTCCTCTTTATAGTTGACATTTGATGGGTTACAACTATTGACGCTGCAGCAAGTTCGTTTTTAAGCTGTACTATGTAGTCCTCAATTACTGTAGAGGAGACAGGGTCAAGTCCTGCAGTTGGTTCATCGTAGAGAATTATTTTAGGATTGGTTACTATTGCTCGAGCAAAGCTAACTCGCTTTTGCATGCCACCGGATAGTTCACTTGGGAATTTTTTTTCAATGTCTGTCAATCCAACTAATCTTAGTTTTTCTGTGACAATTTCTTTAATTCGTTCTTCACTATAGAGTTTTTTGAATTCTCTTCTTTCTTTGAGAGCAAAGGCAATGTTTTCATATATATTTAATGAATCAAACAGGGCTGAATATTGAAATACCATGCCAATATTATGTTCCCCAAGTATAACTTTGCCTGAATCCTGCAATGTAAGGCCACTTATTATTTTTAGGGCTGTACTTTTGCCTGAGCCGCTAAAGCCTACAATTGCGAGAGTTTCTCCTGCATTAACATAAAAACTGACATCCTTTAAGACAGTTTTGTTATCGTATTTTTTACATATATTTTTAAGTTGGATTAACATAATTTTATTTACTCAAAAAATAACAAGGAGATTATATAATCAACTATTACTACTGCTACAAATGACCATACAACTGCTTTAGTAGTTGATTTGCCTACGTCCATTGCTCCACCTCGAGTTTTATATCCCATAGAGGAGCTGATTAATGCAATTATACCACCAAAAATGCTGGCCTTTAAAAG
>DNSU01000099.1:5815-8029 GCA_003499585.1 Cyanobacteria bacterium UBA9579
AATGCTGGCCTTTAAAAGGCTGACGAAGATGTCTTTTTCACTTAATCCTCGCCAGACTGAATCGATATAATTCAATGTACTTAAGCCTGATACCATATTACTGGTAAGCATGCCCCCTACAATTCCTGCTGTATTGGCAAGAATTATTACAAATGGCATTATGAAGAATCCTGCAAGGACTCTGGGAACAATCAGGAAATATACAGGATCAACGCCAAGAACTTTCATTGCATCTACCTGTTCCGTGACTTTCATGGTGCCTATTTCTGCTGCCATTGAAGATCCTACCATTGATATTACAGCAAAGCTCCCCATGATGGGACCTATTTCTCTGATAATTGCTACGGTAACCAGCATTCCTACATAATCACCCGCTCCCTGTTTTACCATTTCATAGGCTATTTGGAGAGCAATGATCATACCTGATATTCCAACCATAGATAGAGTCATTAGGAGTGAATCAACTCCAAATATTGATGATTGATTTACAGTATGTTTCAGGTTAATGCATCCACTTAAAATACATCTTAGCGCACTAACAAAATTCATGCCGATCTGGCCAACTGTTTCAAACCAGTCGACGCTGTCATTAGCTAAGCCTGCTAAAACTTTATAGGTATATGTGTTTTTTATGATTTTTTTCACTTTATTCATTTTAATTATGCCCTAAGTGACTGTACCACTTATTTAAGTCTTCAATTGTTTTAGCGTATATATTTCACTAAATGAAATAGTTTCTTAAAAGATTTTGTCAAGAAAAATACAGATAAAAAGGCCTATGCTGACATAGCCATTGATATTAAAGAAGGCTGCGTTAATTTTGGAGAGGTCATTTTCTTTTAGTAAAGAGTGCTCATATATTATCAAACAACTCACTAATATAAGGCCAATCCAGTAAAAAATGCCGACTTGATATATGTTGCCTAATATTATTAACAATAATACAGTAATTATATGAAAAATTTTTGATATAAATAAACTATTTTTTATTCCCAGCCATGCCGGAATACTAAAAAGATTATTTTCCCTATCAAAATCTATGTCCTGAATGGCATAAATAATATCAAACCCGCCAACCCAGAAAACTACTGCACTACCCCAGAGTATAACCGGTAATATGATTTCACCGCTTACAGCGAGCCAGCCTCCTGCAGCGGCAGCTCCTAATGCTGAGCCAAGTACCAGATGTGATAAATTTGTAAATCTCTTGGTATATGAGTAAATCAAAAGAATAATTATAGCTACAGGGAGTAGTTGTCTACATATTAATGGTAATTGCCAGGTGGCAAATATTAAAAGGCAAAATGCGCAAATAGCAAGAACAGTAGCTGATATTTTCTTGATTTTTCCTGCAGGGATTGCTCTATTTGAAGTTCTGGGATTTATTTTATCAATATCAGCATCAATTATTCTATTTAATGCCATAGCAGCAGTTCTGCCACCAATCATTGCCAGTATTACCCATATGAAAGTACTGATTTGTGGCCAATGATCAGGACTTGCCAGTAGCATTCCAGATAAAGCAAAAGGTAGTGCAAATATCGTATGTTCAAACTTAATGAGTTCGAAGTATTCTAATGTCTTTAGCTTGCATTCCTGAATAGTTATCTGCATATAATCAACTCCTTAAACCCAGTATTGCAGAAAAATATAAACATATCCATTAAGATGATTAACCTTGTTAAGAAAGAAAGAGAGAAGTATCAAACTTCTCTCTTTCTTCTAATGATTTTTTTGTAATGGCATTACCCGATTTCTACTTTTCTGGTTTTTTCCTTTTCTTCTTCTGTTTTAGGTAGTGTTATGGTTAATATTCCATCTTTAAATTCTGCTGATACTTTTGTATTATCAATATTAGACGGTAATTCAAGAGTTCTTTTGAATTTACCGTATCTAATTTCGTTTCTATAAATGTTTTCCTTTTTTTCTTCCTCTTCTTTTTTAGTTTCTGCTTTTATTGTAATTACATCTTCTCCAACTTCTACATCAATATCATCTTTTTTAACTCCCGGAAGCTCTGCTTTAACTTGATAATTACCGTTTTGCTCGTTTAATTCTACTGCAGGCCGCCACGTAATTTCACCTTTTTCTGCTTCTTCGTCTGTTAAGCCAAATCTGTCGAAAGTATCTTCTATCATCCTATTCATTTCTTCCTGAATATCCTGTAAATAGCCCGGTCTTCTGACTCTTATTAATTTCATATTGATCTCCTTT
>DNSU01000099.1:8093-9399 GCA_003499585.1 Cyanobacteria bacterium UBA9579
GATTTCATATTGATCTCCTTTTGTGATAAAAAATGCATTTACAATATAAGTTTATTTTTATGAGTTAACCATCCTCTATTAGATAAATAAATTTTCTTTTTGCTGAGATCTTAATATCATATGGGCTTTTTAATCCTGAAAAAGTTTAAGTATTCTATTTTAATGAATTTAGCTGTATATTAAGAATAATTAAGTTTAATATTGAAAACAGTTTTATAGGTTAACAAAAAGTAAATTTTTTTTAATATTGCAGTATCTTTTTGTAAAAAATGGGAATATATAGAACGAATAGGATTTTCAACCTGATCAGGAGCAATATGAGGAAGAATTCTGGATATAAAAGAGGTCAGCATTTGGTGGAATTTGCTTTAATTCTGCCTATTATTGTTATTATTTTACTTATTATTATTGAGTATGGTTATGCTATTGTTGCAAGAAATACTCTTAGTGAAGCTGTAAAAATGACTGTATCTAGACTTAATCGTATTGCTGATATGCCTGGTGATAATACTACAAAAGTAAGCAGGATAGAGAATGAGATTACAATTGCTGTACAGGACTACTTCAAAAAACACGATATGCTTTATGATGGCACAGTGAATGTGACTGTAACTCAACAAAGTGGAAGTGAGACGGCACTTGTGTTGGCTACGTACAGATATTTTCCTGCATTTACTCTACCACGTGTTTTAACAGGGGATCTTATTCCTGAGGAGATCACTGTAACTAGTTCACAAGCTGTTAATGCCAATTTATTGAATCCAAATTTATACTGGTCGTACTTAAGTACATCCAGTTTAACAAGTTTTAACAATTCTACTTCTCTTTTTGAGGCTAATACCACTTTTGTAACTAGTAAGTGAGGATAACAAAGCTATTTATGAAGAAAAACTATAAAAAGCTTTCCGGTTCTTCGCTGGTAATATTTATACTTGGGTTAATGACTATGTTTGCATTTGCGGGTTTGGTGGTTGATTTAGGCATGGTCATGGCTACTCAGCAGGAATTGCAAAAAGCTGCTGAAACAGCAGTGCTCTCTGCTGCAGCTAATATGGAACCCCAAAAAAGTGATACAGGTGTAATAAGTATTGATACTTCAACTGTAGCATCTACAGTTGCTGATACTTTTAATAAAATGAAATCAAGTAGTTTTCTTATTAATTCAGCTTCAATAACAAGTACAACTGTTAAAGAATTATCTAAGGCAGTAGGGGTTGAGGTTAGGGCAACTGCTAATTTATATTTTATGAGTGCGATAGGATTAACAGGTGTACAGGTAATAGCGCAGGCAACAGCCATATCGGAT
>DNSU01000022.1 GCA_003499585.1 Cyanobacteria bacterium UBA9579
ATCCTTTTTAAAGGATGTCCTGCTTGTATTTTTATATTCTATGCCTAAAGTTCCATATTAATTTGTGAGAACTGCACTATCTTGTTTTTGCCTCTCTTTTTGGCATTATAGAGGGCATGCTCAGCGTATCTGACTAATGTTTGCGCTGTTTCATTTACATTTGCCAGGAATGGATAGCTTGCAATACCACCGCTTATTGTGACAGGATGTCTTTCTTCTTCACCGGCAGGAACAAATTCCATTTTTTCTATATCTCTTCTTAATCTTTCAGCAAAGATATAAGCATTTTCTTCGTCTGTATTTGGTAATGCTATAACAAATTCTTCATCACCATATCGGGTTAAGATATCTTCTTTTCTGGCATGAAGCTTTATAATTTTTGTAATCTCTTGCAGTAATACATCACCCCAGTCATAACCATAGATATCATTTACTACTTTAAAGAAATCAATATCAAGTAACAAACAGGAAACAGGTGTATTATAGCGCTTACCTCTTGAAAGCTCTGCTTCAAGTCTTTGATGAAGATAAGCTCTATTATATAAACCTGTAAGATCATCTGTAGTTGCTACAATGCCAATATCTTCCTTTAACTGTCTGATTTTAAGGAGATTAGCTACACGAAATTCCAGCTCCTGATCAGTTAATAGATAATCATATGCTTCTGTTCTTACCGGAATACCAGTTAAAACCTTATCATTAACAATTAATAACGGAGAAGAAATTTTATTTCTAGTCAGAATATCTCTGGTAACCTCTTCTGAGTTTTCTAAAACTACCAGATCAGGATTTAAAGATTCTAATTGTTTAATTTCTTCAGGCTTCAAAACCTGGACTGAATAATCTTCAACAGCCTTAAGATGCTCGGCCACCTTAGATGAACCTTTTTCATTATAAACAACGATATTTTTCATACTTCATTCCACTCTTTATCTTATACTTTACTAATTTTAGCAAATTTTATTAAAAAATCTATATTTTGTTTTTTTTAATAGTGCACTTAATACTTTAATAACGTGGTGCAGCTTCCAGAGGGAGTTGCTGGGAAAGTATAACTTCTCTGACCTTGAATCTATGAACAGATAAATTTCCTGTAGGAGTGGATATTTCAAGAGTATTATCGGCCAAATAATACACTTCACCCATAATTCTTCTTTTTAAAAGAAAACCTATTTCAACCACATCTCGAGCTTCTCCGATTGCAAGCTCACGAGAAACTTTTTTCAAGCCTCTTTCTGTCTTAATCTCAACAAGTCCTCCAAGAACTGTTAAAATTTTTCCATTAATTACAGATCCATCAGGAAGCATAACACTATCAGCGTTTGCAGTCTGGGCTCCAATGCTTAGAGCTATGACTATGGATAATAAAAATACTTTAATTTTTTTCATATTATTCTCCTAACTACAATTTTAGGATTTTTGGATAATTTTAGATCAGGTAATTAAAGTATTTTTAAAACTTTAATTTATAATAATTTTTACCCTACCCAGGTTACTAATAATTAAGTTCTTATCATTCAGGTATTTATATTGTATGATTTTAAGTAGTCAAATACAAAAGGCTTAGGGGGAAACCAAAGTGCCATTTCCTACACAAAATGATTTAAGTAAGACATTTATCAACAATTACAATCTTAGTAATAAAAAACATACAAGAAAAAAAATGCAAAAGAAACAAGCAAAAAAGTTCGGAATTAGGCTGTTAGTGATTTTTCTGATCAGCTTTATGGTGTATCAAACATTCTTAAACACTTATGATTATTTATTTCTAAGAAGAATACAAAATACGTCCATTCAAATTCCAAATGATCCTGCATTTTATAACCAAGCAGAAAAATATCTGGCAAATGAGGATTTCCTAAATACTAGATTTCTGGGAAGTATTGCATTTGAAAAGCCTTTAATGAAGCATATATCTCCTACCAGACCTATGACCAATCTGACCAAGAGATTAAAAAATCTTGCCAGTAAATATCCGTCTCTTGAGCCCGGCATATTTATTTGGGATATTTCATCAGGACAATATGTAAATATTAATGCGGATAAAGAATATCCAACAGCCAGTATAATTAAAATTCCTATTCTGTTTCAATTATACAAAAGAGCAGAAATGGGGCTTATCAATTTAAACGAAAAAATGAGCCTACAAGAATATTATATAACAGGCGGTTCAGGGTTTTTACAATATAAGCCTGTTGGTACAGATTTGTCTGTCTATAATCTTGCTCAAATAATGATACAGGAAAGTGATAATACAGCAACAAATATGCTATTATCAGCCGTAGGCGGTACTAATGGATTAAATAGAGTTTTAAGATCCTGGGGTTTTAGCCAAACACACATGTCAGATTTATTGCCTGATTTATACGGAACAAACGTATCAACACCAAAAGATATAGGAACTATGTTATATAATATTGATAACCCTGATTTCTTAACTCTTAAAAGTAGAGCTAATATCGTCAATATAATGAGTCATGTGAAAAATAGATTTTTGATTCAAGCCGGCTTACCAAGTAATGCTGAATTTATTCATAAATCAGGTGATATAGGCTCAATGCTCGGAGATGCAGGCATTGTAATGCTGCCTGACGGAAGAAAATATGTAATAGTTATTATGGTAAAAAGACCATGGAACCTATACTCTGCTAAAGAATTTATTATTAAAGCCTCCGAAATCACATATAACTCTTTTGCTACCAGGAATTATTAGTTTATTATTTCAATAGATTAAACAATAAAGGCTAAAGTGAGAGTGAAAAAGATTAATCTAAAAGTTAAAATAAGTACTAGATTACTTGCTTATTTCTTGTTTGTAACTATTCTCCCCTTATTTATTCTTGCTATCAGCTCTACACTGCTCATAAACTCAACCTTGAATGATAAATTAATTCAAGAACTCGATGAGCACAGTGAAAATGTATGGGAATTGTACAATAACAGCATAACTGACTTTAAAAATTCTATATCTTCAATACCATTAGATGCGTTGCAGAAAAATTTAAGCACCACCAACAGCTTAAAATTAAATTATAATATTACAAATCAACTTCAAAATATTCTCAAAAGAGATGATTATCACTTAGTAATGCTCTTTAACCAGAACAAAAAACTAATTTCTTCAGAAGTAAAAAAAGAGTTTTTTTTAAATCCTAAAACTATTACCGGTTCAAGTTTTGATCTTCAAAATTCCCCAAATTCATTTAAAAATAATATTTCACTAAGTAATGAAGTAATTAGTCTTAAAGACCTGCAAAAACTGGGAATAATCAAGAGCGGAAGCATACATAATCAATTTGATAATCAATTAGGCTTTTTTCTTCAGATTGGAATTATTCGGTTTCAAGCTGTTGATCAGGATTATTATCTATTAATAGGGCATGTGCTTAATGAAAATTCTAAATTTTTAAAGCAACTAAAGAATATTTACGGCATAACAGTTACCGTTGAGCACAACAACAATATAGTATTATCCAATCAAGATAAAGATAAAAAAACCATTATCACCGACATAACTCCTACAGAAAGTACTCTTGACAATATTTTTAATAAGCAGGTAATTATTAACAATAAAAATTACAGATCATCAATCTATGTTTTGAAAAATATATCAGCAAAAAGTGTGGGAAAACTCGTAATAAGTATTCCTGAAGAAGATTACAACAACCTAAAATCAGGATATAGCTCTCTGATATCACAAATAACTGTATTAATATCCATTGCAGGTATTATTTTAGCCTATTTACTGGCAAGAACAATAACTAAACCACTATCTATAGTTACGGATGCTGCTAAAGATATTGAAAATGGCGATTTTTCAAAAAGAGTAGTGATTAAATCAACTGATGAGCTTGGTTATCTTGCAAAATCTTTTAACAATATGGCTGCGGCCTTGCAAAAAAGAAAAGAGCTCGAACAGATTAGAGATGATTTAGCTGCCACTTTGACTCATGACTTAAGAGTTCCACTTTTAGCAAGTGTTCAGGCACTTGAACAATTATTAAAAGGTTCTTATGGCAGTTTAGCAGAAAAGCAGCAGTTTATAATTGATCAATTAATTATAAATAATAAAGACCTCCTCAAAATGGTGAACACTATCCTTGACAGTTACAAGTATGAAGCAGGAAAACAAACCTTAATCAAAAGAAAAGTAAATTTTAATAAACTAATAGATGAATCTATCTGTGAAGTCGAACCTTTAGCTATTGAAAAAAATCACGAAGTAATATTTATGCCCCATTGTGATAAAATTGAAGTTATAGCAGACAGACAGGAAATTAAAAGAGTTATAATTAACCTGTTAAGTAACGCCATCGTTTATACACTTGATCAGGGCAAAATAGAGATTTTTACTCAGCTTAAAGATCAGGAACTGATCTTTAGCGTTAAAGATAATGGTATTGGAATTTCTGAGTCTTCAATCAAAAATCTGTTTCAGAGATACTCCAAAGGCTCAAAAACTTTAAGGAGAATAGGAACCGGATTGGGTTTATATCTTTCAAAACATATAATTGAAGCTCATAATGGTAAAATATGGGTGGAAAGTGTTAAAGACCAAGGCAGTACTTTTTACTTCAGCATTCCTTTTATTAATGAAGAAGAGCAAAATATAAATGAATAAAAAAATTAAATTAATAATCTTTTTATTAAGAAAATGACAGTAATCGGCAGATGCTTTTTTTATTGTTTTCTTGATTTATAATTGTAATGGTTAATTATTAATAATTTGAATAAGACATTGGATGATATTATGAATCTGACAT
>DNSU01000185.1:0-417 GCA_003499585.1 Cyanobacteria bacterium UBA9579
AATTTCAGCCGCCTGAATTTCAATATCGGTAGCCTGACCCTGCGCACCGCCTAATGGCTGGTGAATAAGGACTCTTGAATGAGGCAATGCCATACGTTTACCTGGAGTACCAGCAGCCAGTAAGAATGCGCCCATGCTTGCAGCCTGTCCTAAGCAAATTGTATTTACATCCGCTCTAATATGCTGCATGGTATCATAAATAGCTAATCCTGCAGTTACACTTCCACCTGGGCTGTTGATATACAACATAATATCTTTTTCAGGATTCTCTGAATCTAACAATAGCAATTGAGCTACAATTAAATTAGCTACCATATCATCTACCGGTGTACCAAGAAAGATAATTCTTTCTCTTAATAGTCTTGAGAAAATATCAAATGATCTTTCTCCACGACTTGATTGTTCAATTACTACAGG
>DNSU01000185.1:472-602 GCA_003499585.1 Cyanobacteria bacterium UBA9579
CTTGATTGTTCAATTACTACAGGAACAAATCCCATATTTATATCCTCACTTTGCTAATATCACACTTGTAAACTTATTGTACTTCACTTGAGGAAGATGTTTTATCCTCAATATATTTTACTTCATTATT
>DNSU01000185.1:666-866 GCA_003499585.1 Cyanobacteria bacterium UBA9579
TCAATATATTTTACTTCATTATTGTCTAAAAGAAACTGAACAACTTTTTGAGTCATAATCTGATGAGAAATACCCTGAGCTAAACCGGGATTTTTTGATATTTGCTGGAATATTGCCTGTTCATCAGTATTATAAACAGTTGCTAATTCTCTGACCTTTGCAAGAAAATCATCATCACTTGGATGAATATTCTCAGTTTC
>DNSU01000185.1:936-2384 GCA_003499585.1 Cyanobacteria bacterium UBA9579
GTCTCAGTTTTAGCAATAGCACCAAGAACTAAACTGCTTTTTACTCTTTTAGACGCTTCTTCTCTTAAGCTGTTCCATATATTTTCCTGGCCTTGAGTATCTAATACCTGTTCCCATGATATACCCTGAGCTTTAAGTTTACCCTGGACTTCCTCCATTAAAACTTTAGCTTCTCTGTTAATCATTGAATCTGGTATATCAACTTGAGCCTGCTCAATAACCTTGTCTAAAACTACTCTTTCAGCTCTGGTTTTATTTTCATTTTTTTGTGACTTTTCAAGGAATGAAGCCAAATCTGCTTTTAATTCTTCAATAGTTTGAAAAGGTCCAACTTTTTGAGCTAACTCATCATCAATTGCAGGTATATGTTTTTCTTTAATTTCATTTATTTTAACCTGAAATTCTGCAGGTTTACCGGCTAGACTTGGTTCATGATAGTTTTCAGGGAAATTTACATTAATTGTAAACTCTTCACCAATTTTTTTACCGACTATTTGCTCTGCAAAGCCGGGTATGAAATTGCTATGAGCTATATCCAATTGATGATTTTTAGCGGAGCCGCCTTTGAGTGGTTCTCCTTCTATAGTTCCTGCATAGTCAATATTGACTATATCATTAGCTTCAGCAGGTCTACTGACAATTGGCTCTAATGTTGCGAATCTTTCTGATAATGCTTTCAATTCCTGTTCTACTGCATTCTCTGGATGTTTAAATTCAGGAACTTCAACAGTAATACCTTTATAGTTATTAAGATTAACTTCCGGTTTTAGTTCTAATCTTGCTGTTACTTTAAGCGGCTCACCTAATTCATACTTATATGACTCAATAACAGGTTCTGAGGCTAAGTCATATTGATGTTCGCTGATGGTATCAGCAAATACATTAGGTAATAATCTATCTAGTGCATGGTGTCTGATTTCATCAACTCCAACATAATTTTCAACCATTGCTCTTGGAGCTTTTCCTTTTCTAAAACCAGGCACTGTAACTCTTTCACCTAATTTCTTGCAGGCTTTATTATACTCCTGTGCGGCATGCTCTGCGTCAATCTCGATATCTAACTGGACTGTGTTATTTTCTTCTTTTACTACGTTTACTTTCATAATGTCTTCTCATTCTTCTCACTTATTTATGCTACATTCCACATTTAAGTCAAGCTTTTTAGCTTTATATATTTATAAAATAATACACTTAAAATATTATAAATCAAAGTCAATTATTTAAAAACTTCATTTTAATAAAATACTAGATTTGTATTACAACAATATTATGCAATATTAATTATGAAAACTTCCAATCTACAACAAATAAAAATCATTCAAGCTAATTTAGACTTATTAGTTACTATAAATAACATATTTGTATTTGCTGGCACTTATAACTTCAAGAAAGACAAGAATAAGAATGAATTATGTCTTTTTGCTGTATTTTAATAATTCTTAAAAACA
>DNSU01000185.1:2485-5704 GCA_003499585.1 Cyanobacteria bacterium UBA9579
TTGTTTTTAACTGTAATTTACTCATTTTATTGCTATTTTTTTAAGTTCAACCCCTTTGATAAATTATCTAAAGATGACTCTACTGCTTCTACAAAATTACCTTTAGTGAACTTAGGTATCGGTAAATTAAATAACTTTTCTTCAACTGATTTAGCGCTTGATACATATTTTAATGTACCAGCTTGTTCTCTATTCAATGCAAAATTCAAAACTGGCGGGGAAATAGTAAGCTCAAGGGTATCGCCACTGGGAAGGCTTTTTTCAGCAAATTGTTTTGTGTTTTTAACAGATTTATTTACACCTTTGACGAGTTGTTTGCTATAGAAATCCGGGTATTGCGAGAGATTTTTCTGTGATGATTTTGACATTACAAAACTACCGCAAAAGTTTGGTGAATTTGATACCATCATACTTTTTCTCCTTAATTTGGTATTCGTTCCAAGTCTAAATCTAATAAGGGTAAGGTCTTCAATAATCGCTGCGGATATAAATCCAATATTTCAAAAAGAAAAGAAAATATTTTTCAGCTAATATAACAATAATATCTGCTAAAAAATATTTTTAAATACCAAATCTAAATTTTTTTCAACAAAAAAGCGGGAGACGAGGTTCGAACTCGCGACATCCTCCTTGGCAAGGAGGCATTCTACCACTGAATTACTCCCGCATAATCTATCAATTCTTTTTGTGAAGTAAAATTATTCTTTTATAAGGCTACTTCGTCAATTGAATTGATGAATGCAAAAAAATTATACATGGGTAAAGATTTATTGGCAAGCATTAATTTTAACTTAGGTCAAAGATTCATTCACAAATCCTATTCGATCTGCTTTTTTTCTGGAAGAAGCGAGCTTTAAGCTGTGAATTTTATTATACTGAGTCCCGAGCATAATTCTTTCTGCTTCTTCAAGAATCCTAACAACTTCATACCCATTATCACCATCACTTCTAGGCTTCATCTTATTAGTAATACTACTGATAAAGTGCTGGCATTCAAGTTTTAAAGGTTCGATTTCAACATACTCAGGATATTCAACTATCCTTTTATCAGCAGAGAAATTATCATAAATATGCAATTTATTGGAAAATTCAGCATCATCCAATACTGCCGTTGCCTTTGTTCCTCTCACTAAAAATATAACACGTTTGATTGGATGTATCCAACTATTGCTTATATGTGCATGAATGTTATTTGGGAACAAAATATCCAGATGAGTAATGTCCATTATTCCATCATTATTCATTGAAGTTCCAATGGCAGACTGCACGCTAATAGGAATACTACCAAGAACATAACTGGTCATTGAAACATCATGCGGAGCTAGATCCCACATTACGCTTCTATCATTTCTATAGAAGTTAATATTTAACCTGTCACTTTGAACATATCTTATTTCGCCAAGTGAACCCTCTTGAACCATAGCCTTTAACCTATTAACGGCTGGATGATATAACAGTAAATGACCAACCATTAATACAAGGCCCTTTTCATCTGATAATTCATTCAGCTCTTTTGCTTCTTCACTGGTCGTTGCAATAGGTTTTTCCACGTATACATGCTTTCCGGCATTAAGTGCTTTCTTAACAAGAGTATAATGAGTATGACTTGGAGTAGCAATTGCAACCCCGTCAATATCAGGAGAATTCAGAACTTCATCGATATTGCAGATGCAATTAATATCATGATATTCACTTGCTGTACTTCCAAGCAATTCTGAATCTATATCACAACACGTATATAAACTTCCAAGGTTATAAAAGTTTCTTACAAGGTTCTTTCCCCAAGTACCACAACCGATAACAGCAATTTTTACGCTCAAGTTTCTACTCCATTTATTGTTTTATTAATTTAAATTTAATAACTATAAGAAGAATAGTCAACAGGTTTATATCAAGAAAATATTAAATTTTATCATTTTAAAAATCGTTTATAGCATAACTGTTATGACTATAATATAATACTGGCAGCACTTAATAATCAAATGGATGAAAAATGACACAATTCAGAGCCTCTTTTGTACAAACAAGGCGTGATGCTTGGGTCGAGGTGAATCTCGCTAATATTGAGCATAATATTAAAGTTTTAAAAAACTTTACTTCACCTCAAACAAGGTTTCTTGCCGTTGTAAAAGCTGATGCATACGGGCATGGTTCTACTATGGTAGTGCCAACACTTTTGGCATCAGGTGTTGATATGCTGGGTGTTGCCTCTGTAGATGAAGGAATTCAATTAAGAGAATCAGGTATTGATGCTCCAATATTAGTACTTGGCTCAGCGCCCGGTTGGTCAGTTGTTAGTGCTGTTGAAAATGATATTCAATTATCTATATTTACCAGAGATCACATAAATGCCTGTATAAATGCCTATAATAAACTGGGTAAAAAACCTGTCGTTCATATTAAAGTCGATACCGGCATGCATAGAATTGGTATTTCGCACGAACAAGCGGTGGAATTCATCAGAGAAGTCGCACAAATTGAGCAGATCCAGCTTTATGGTGTTTTTACGCATCTTGCCTGTGCAGAAAACAGGCGAATTACAGAGAAACAGCAAAAAAACTGGGATAGGGTTATTAGCAGCATAAATGATATGGATTTAACTCTTCATGCCGTAAATACCGCTGGCATGGTCGGATATAATGACTTGCATTATGATATGGTCAGATCAGGGATCGGAATATACGGTTTAACTCCTGATCTTCCTGAAGGTATCAGTGATTTACCTGATTTCAAGCAGGTTATGAGGCTTAAAGGAAGAATTGTTCATTTGCAGGAATTGCCAAGGAATAGCGGTGTTAGTTATGGATACAGTTATGTTACCAGTAGTGAAAGCACAAAGGTGGCAACTATTCCTATAGGATATGCTGATGGAGTTCCAAGGTCACTATCAAACAGGATATATGGGCTTATTAACAATAAACGCATCCGACAAGTTGGTAATATTACTATGGATCAGATGATGTTTGATGTTTCTAGCATTGATAATATAGCTGTTGGAGATGTAATAACTTTGCTAGGACAGGATGAAGATGAATTTATTTCGATTGATTTCTGGGCAAAAATGCTAAATACGATAAATTATGAGATTACATGTCGATTAAAAGTTAGACTACCAAGGGTTTATACCAGAGAATAATAAATAAAATATTTGATAAGCTTTAAGTTATCGTTTTACAAATACTATAGGCTATGAGATCCTTCATTTCATTCAGGATGACA
>DNSU01000185.1:5762-6699 GCA_003499585.1 Cyanobacteria bacterium UBA9579
TTCATTTCATTCAGGATGACAATCCGAATGTTACTTGGCCCTTAAGTACTGATTTGGCCAGGGGGTATCGGCTTTTAGCTGTTTAGATGCCTGGTATACCCAGTAAGGATTTCGTAGTAACTCTCTTCCTAGAGCTACAATATCAGCTTTTTGGTTTTCAATGATAGTGTCTGCCTGTTTTGGATCAGTTATTACTCCAACTGCAGCAGTCATTATGGGAATTTCTTCTTTTATAGCCGTAGAAAATGGCACCTGGAATCCGGGGGATTCAGGAATTTTCAGGTTAGCAACGTTTCCTCCTGAAGATACATCTATTAAATCAATTCCTATTTCCGCAAGCTTTTTGGCTGTATTAATAGTATCTTCTATATCCCAACCATGAGCTACCCAGTCAGTTGCAGATATCCTGACAAATACAGGCCATTGATCCGGCCATTAGTCCCTGATTTCTTTTGATATTTCAAGAAGTAATCTTTGTCTGTTTTCTAAACTTCCTCCATATTTATCTGTTCTTTTATTAGATAGAGGAGATAAAAAGCTATGAATCAGGTAACCATGGGCAGCATGGATTTCAACTATTTTAAAACCTGCTTGATAAGCCCTGTTTGCAGCTAATTTAAACTTTGTTTTTATATCCTGAATTTCACTTTCACTAAGTTCATGAGGAACAGGGCTGTTTGGAGCAAATGGAATAGGGCTTGGTCCAATTACTTCCCATCCTCCCATATCTGGCAATAAGGGTAATGAGCCTTCCCATGGTTGAGTTGTACTTGCTTTTCTTCCAGCATGGGCTAACTGAATAGCAGGAATTGTTCCATTGGAAGCCATGAAGCTTGCCAATTCTGGAAGCCATGAAGCTTGTCAATTCAACAAACTTTTGGATATAATCATCAGACCATAAGCCAAGATCCCATGGGGTTATTCTACCTTCCGGCTC
>DNSU01000037.1 GCA_003499585.1 Cyanobacteria bacterium UBA9579
TTAGCATAACCAGCCACTAACAGAGTAATAAAAAATACTTCTGTATTTTTTATTACGTCCTTAATAGGGTTATTTATTAGACAGGTTCTATTCAATAATTTCGTATATTAATTTTGGCTGATCAGGCTGGGTATCAGAGAATTTGTATGCTTTTTTAATAATATCCAGCGCTTGTTGGCCTAATTCCTCATTATTGGTATGGATTTGCGCCAATGTTTCACCGGAATTTACTTTATCTGCAATTTTCTTATTTACTACTATACCAACGGCATGATCGATAGAATCCTCTTTTCTCTCCCTGCCTGCACCGAGGATTTTGCATCCTTTTGCGATAATTAAGGCATCGAGCTCGGCAATATAACAATTTTTATCAGACTTATACTCGATTATATATTTTGCTGTAGGCAGTTTTTCAGGATTGTCGATGGCTGAAGTATCTCCGTTTTGAGCTTTTACCAGCTCTTTAAACTTATTATACGCACTGCCATCTGTAAGGTGCTTATTTAATATATCTTTAGCCGAGTTAATATCGCTTGCTTTATGTGATTTTACGAGTGCTATAGCTCCAAGATATAGGCATAGCTCTTTTAAATCTTCAGGGCCTTCATTTTTTAGTGTTTGTATAGATTCTAATACTTCCAAGCTATTACCTACGGTGTTTCCAAGAGGTTGTTCCATAGAGGTAACAACGCAGGTGACTGATTTGTTTAATCTTTTACCTATTTCTACCATTGTTTCTGATAATTTTTGAGCATCTTCAGGAGTTTTTATAAATGCACCTTTACCGCATTTGACATCCAGCACTATTACATTTGCTCCTGCTGCTATTTTTTTTGACATAACAGAAGCTGCAATTAAAGGAATGCTATCAATAGTTGCAGTAACATCTCTTAGAGCATATAATCTGCCGTCTGCTGGAGCCAGATGAGCCGTTTGAGAAGCTATTGCAGCACCGGTTGATTTAACCTGATCCAGAAATTCATCCAGTTCAAGGGATGTTTTGAAATTGGGAATTGATTCCAGTTTATCGATAGTGCCGCCTGAATGCCCTAATCCCCGTCCTGATAATTTTGCCACTGGCAATCCTGCCGCTGCAAGAAGAGGAATCAATATGAGTGTGGTTTTATCGCCGACACCACCGGTACTATGTTTATCAATTACATATTCTCCAAGGGCTGATAAATCAAGAATATCTCCTGAATTAGCCATTTCCAGTGTCAATATCGCACTTTCATCAAAAGTCATGCCTTGTAAACAAACAGCCATTAACCAGGCAGAAAGCTGGTAATCGGGGATAGTGTTATTGGTAACTCCATTGATAATATATTGAATTTCTTCTTTGGAATGGGCTTCTCCATTTTTCTTTTTAGCTATGAGGTCAACCATTCTGAATTTATTAATTACCACCCTAACTCTCCTATCTCTAATATTTGAAAATTTAAACAGGTTCTAAGACTATAATTTTATAAAATTATTTGCATTTTAGGAAGGAAAACTTTTTATAGCGTCTAATAAGATTAAATTTGCCTATTTTTTCTTAAGAGGTAATGTTGCTATACATTCATGTTAAAATACAATTTGGAGAATGTTATTAAAAGTACGGAATAATCATGATTATTTTGTGATAATCAGATAATTAGAGAGGAACTACCATGCCATCAAACTTAATTGCCAGTACAGTTGGTATTGATAACTTAACCATAATATTCAATCAGTTAAAATCTATATATAGAATTGAAGATATTGCACCTGAAAGAAAAGAATATATTGTAAATCAGGTAAGAAAATATAGTTATCTTCCATATCCTCATATTAAAGCTCTTGAAGAGCTAACTCCTGCTGAAACTATAATTGGATTGGAAGAAAAATTAAGTTTAAATCACGTATATAATAATGGTAAATTTACTTTTAGTGATATTAGTCCTGTAAAGCGTGCCGGTTTTATCGATTCAAGTTGGATTAAGACAGATCAGCACAGTATAAAGTTAATAAATCTTGCAGGACTTGGTAATGGCAATAAGTCAGAAGAACCCGGAAAATTTATTGATTGGTTAAAGCAACTACTAATATTGCCTGCAGGAAATATTGAGCATGGGATTTTGGCAACAACTGTTTATTTAATCCCGTTTCATCCAAGGGATTTTGGATGTGCATACCTTCCTACAAGCAGTGATGTAAGTCCAAATTTAGAGGACAGCCTGTTAAAAGAAAAAATGAATTTAAATGTTCAGAATCAGGTTAGATTATTTCTAATATTGGCACAGCTTGCCGGGCATCCAACAATGTATGATGTACTGCCTCAAACAGGAAGATTTTCTAAAACAATCCTTGCAAATCCTTATGTCGCAAGATGGTTTGATGTAAAAGAATTAATCAGCAAACTTATGAATGACCTTCAGTACATTACGGAAAATTTCAAGCAGCAATTTCAGCCAGGAGATGTAGATTATATTCATACAATAATTGAAAGAAGTTTAATGGGGCAGTATGAATATATTCCTGATCATTTACAGTACTTAGCTGACAAAATGGAAGAAGAACTCGATCATAAGCGTAAATGGTATTCTCATGAAATGATGGAAAGACAGAATCAGGAAATTCTTCATCAAAAAGTTCAAAAAATAATTAATGAAATGGTTGGTAAAAATGAAAATGCGCAGCTTGAAGAAGATGATATTGCCAATCAGGGAGAAATTATCGGAGAACTCATTAAACAGGGTTTATGGCCAGCTCCTGGCGGGGCATGGTGTTCTTCAGGAATTCCGATATTTAATAAAATGAGTAAAGGCGCTGCATTTCCATTATTTAAACATTATAATCAAGAAGGAAAAGATGTTACTGAATTTGCGAACCTCGATTGCCAGACTCCTTATTATTTTGTTTACCTTGAAACAGGTGAATATAATGAAAAAGTAATAGATTTTTATGTAAACTTCCTTAAAAAGATTCAGTCTGATTATAATTTTGATGGGTTCAGGGTTGATCATATTGATCATATCGTTGATGCTTATTCAGAATCAGAACTTGGAAAACCAATTAGCTATAGAGCGCCAAAACTTGTATTAGGAAAGGCAAACCGTGAGCTTAAAAAAGAAGTTCCGCATTTTGCAGCTCTTGCAGAATATATGCTCTGGGAAAATTTCTTTAAGGAATATCACCAGTTTATGGACTTTGATCTGCTATGGGGAAGCGATATTGTTTCTCAGTATTTGAAAAATGTTGCTCAAATAATAGCAGATAATAAGCAGATAGAAGAATATAATTCTTCTATTGAAAAAGGAAACCAGTTATTGTCAATTTTAAAAACCTATAATAACCAGGATGGTGAATTTAGAGCTATTGATCAATATCCCGCTCAGCTAAGTGAAGAAGGTGCGCTGTTTAAATGGTTTAAATTCAAGTTTTTACCAAATGGTAAACTTGCTCAAAGACCTGTTTTATATGTAGATGGGGATGAGTCCTTTACAAAAACGGGTATTGAAAAAGTTATCGGGCAGGAAATTTCTATGGAAAGAAATGATAATTACGAATTCTATAGAAAATTTGATGCTATTAGCAGGTTCGCTATGCATAATGAGTTTACTCACTGTGGAATAGCACAGATTCATCAGCCAAATGAAGATAAATCCGGGTTTGTCAGCTGGATTATTAATAAAGAACTTGGGTTAGGAGATGATGAAAAATTATTTATTGTTACAAATGAAAATCCTCCAACCGAAGTCGTAAGAAAATATAATGAAAATGGCAACGTAGAAATTATAAATCAGACTTCAGAGTCGATTTATAATAAAGAAGCCTATGTTCCAGAAGGTTTCAGGGTTGCATCAGAATATATATTGCCTGATGATTCACTTGAATTTGTTGAAATAGCTGATATCTCAAATATTTCAGATAATAAGTTAATATTTGAAAAGCTTGACCCATCAGAGTTTCATATTTATAAGCTTCAAAGATATTAAGGACAGCGGAAAAAGTTCTTAAGTATTTT
>DNSU01000182.1:0-8010 GCA_003499585.1 Cyanobacteria bacterium UBA9579
TAATTCATTATTCATCTCATCAATAATGCTTTCTACTGTCATGCCCTCTCGCCATTCGGATTCTGGCTTTAGATTTATTATGGTTTCAAACATTTCAATAGGAGCAGGATCTGTTGCCGTCTGTGCACGGCCAGCTTTCCCAAATACTTGAGCAACTTCAGGGATTCTTTTTAAAATCTTATCTTGCAATTGGAGTAATTTAGCAGCTTCTCCGATTGATATTCCTGGAGAAGTCACCGGCATATAGAATAAGGTACCTTCATATAATGGAGGCATAAACTCAGAACCAAGCTTTGAAACAGGATAAGCTGTACCAGCCATAATGATAACTGCTAAAATTATTACAATCCATTTAAACCTTAGTGAAATTCTTACTATTGGTTCATAGATTTTCCGAAGAATTATCGTTATTGGGTTTTTATCTTCAGGATGAATTTTTCCTCGAATAAACAAGGTCATCAGAACAGGGGTAAGAGTTATGGCAAGAAAAGAAGCAAACAGCATCGCAAATGTTTTCGTATAAGCTAATGGCTTAAATAGTCTTCCTGCTTGAGCTTCAAGAGTGAATATCGGCAGGAAGCCAACGGTAATAACAAGCAAAGAGAAGAATAATGATGGACCAACTTCTTTTGCTGCTTCTATAATTACATCAATTCTTTTTTCTTTTTTATCCGTTGCTTCCCATTCTTCTAGCTTCTTATGTGCATTTTCAACCATAATGATAGCAGCATCAACCATTGCTCCTATAGCAATAGCTATACCACTAAGGCTCATTATGTTTGATGTAACACCCATATGATACATGAGTATAAAAGATATAATTATAGCGACTGGTAGAGTTAAAATAACTACAAGTGCACTGGGTAAATGCCATAGAAAAACAATACATACAACGCTAACAGCTATAGACAACTTGATTATTTCTTCTTGTAAAGTATCAATTGATCTATGAATGAGATCTGATCTATCATAGGTCGTTACTACTTTGATCCCTTCAGGTAAACTTGGCTGAATATCATTCTTGATTTTTTCTTTTACTCTTTCGATTACACTAAGAACATTTTCGCCAAATCTGACTATGACAATTCCTCCTGCTACTTCACCGTTACCATCAAGATCAGTAACACCTCTTCTCATTTCAGGACCTAACTGGATATCAGCAACATCTTTTAAATAAACTGGTGTCCCGTATCCATCGGTATTAACCGGAATACTTTCAAGGTCTTTAAGACTTTTTATATAGCCTCTGCCTCGAATCATATATTCAAAGCCAGAAAAGTCTAAAACTCTTCCTGATACATCCTTGTTACTTCTTCTTACTGTTTCAATTACTTTCGTTAAAGGAATGTTGTATGCAAGAAGTTTGTTAGGATCGATAGTGATTTGATATTGTTTTATAAAACCACCGATAGAAGCAACCTGTGAAACTCCTTGCACACTTTCAAGTGACAACTTTAAGTTATAGTCTTGTAATGACCTTAATTCAGCCAGATTATATTTACCTGTTTCATCAACTAATGCATAAGAGAAACCCCATCCAAGACTTGTAGCATCAGGACCTAAATCAGGATTGACACCTTGTGGAATCTTATTTTTTACTGCTTGAATATACTCGTTTATTCTTGCTCTTGCCCAGTAAATATCAGTTCCTTCATCAAAAATCACATAGATAAAAGAACTGCCCAAAAAAGAATATCCACGAACCGCCTGTACTTTTGGAGCAGCAAGTAACGTTGAAACAATGGGGTAAGTTATTTGATCTTCAACAAGATCAGGACTTCGCCCCGTCCATTCTGTATAAATAATAACTTGTGTATCACTTAAATCAGGAATAGCGTCTAAAGGAGTATTTCTGAGAGAAAAATATCCCCATATAGTTAAAAATGTGACCAATATAAATATAATAAACTTATTTCTAGCGCTGTATTCAATAATCTTTTCTATCATTAGTTAACAAGCCCCTTTAAACGTGCTTCTGAATCAATAAGGAAATTAGCTGAGGTTGCTACAACTTCTCCAGACTTAAGGCCTTTTTGAATCTCAACTAAGCCATTTGCTTTTTGTCCTGTTATAACAGCCCTTTGTTGAAAATTACCATTTCCCATATCAACATAAACAATCTGTCTGGTGCCAGTATTAATAACTGCACTTTCAGGAACAGAAAGTCTATCTCCTAATCCAACAGCTATTTCTATATCTGTATACATTTGAGGTTTCAATATACCATTGTGATTTGGGATTGTAAACCTAAGTTTTGCAGTTCTGGTTACGTTATCCAATACTGGATAAACATAATCAATTTTAGCCAAAAAGGTTTTACCGGGAAAATATTTAAGACTAACAGTTGCTATCTGTCCGGATTGTATAAGAGGAATTTCTTGCTCATAAACATCTGCTAATATCCAAACGGTTGATAAATCTGCAATATCAAATAGAGCTTGCCCAGGCATTATTCTTGTACCTTCTAAAGCCTGTTTTTGAATTACAAAGCCATTTGCAGGACTATATATAGTTAAAGTTCTTCTTGGTTGTTTTGTCTTTTCTATTTGTTGAATTTGAGTTTCAGTTACACCAAACAATCGTAATCTTTGTTTAGCTGCTTCTGCTATGTTTTTTGCATCATTTGACAACATTCCATTCAGGTTATCATCTGAGCCATGTTGGGTCTGAGTATCATTCCACTTAAGTAAATTTATAAATTCCATCTGGCTGGACAATAATTCAGGACTGTATATTTCAGCAATAGCCTGTCCTTTTTTTACATATTGTCCTGTATAGTTTACATAAAGCTTTTCTATATATCCTTCAAACTTGGTATTAATAGTGGTTAGCTTAGTTTCATCATAGCTGACTCTGCCTACAGTTCTTATTATTTTATCCAGAGTGTTAATAGAAGCCTTTACTGTCTTAACGCCAATCAGCTGCTGTTTGTCATAAGGGATTTCAAGTGTTGGTAGTTCTGGTAATATTAAGCTTGGACTAGCATTTTCAGTATTTGGACTCTGATTTGTTTGTTCAAAACTATTAAGCGAGTTATTGTGATCATGAGCTACTTTTGCAATTGATCCATTATCAGGATTTTTTGTATCTTTGCTAATTAAACCAGCTTTTGAGTAATAAATTATAGCTCCTGATATTGTAATCAGGCCAATAATACTAATTATTATAAAATCTCTTTTTTTCATTTTTGACCAGCTCCTAAATTAACCGCAGTCAATGATTCTATATGTGCAATTGCTTTTTCTCTTGCTACAAATTGCTCCCAATAAAAAGTTTTATAATCAAGTAAAGCTTTTAGTCGGGATATAGTAGTTAAAGCATCATTTTTTCCTGTGATATATCCTGTTAGAGCAAGTTGAAAATCTTGATTCGTCTTTGAGATCAGCCCGTTTTTGTATATTTTCATCAATCTGTCAGCTGCATTAATGACGGAATGGTTATCTCTTATGCTGGAAGCCAAATCATACTGAACATTTTTAAAATTATATTCTGATTCTTGGACTTGGGCTTCTGCTTCTTTTACTGCGTTTCTCTGTTTGTCTTTGTAAAAAATAGGAATGGCGACTTGTGTGGAGAGATTCCACATATCACTTAAGCCATTACCTCTAAAGCCTGTCCCGCCTTTAATTGTAAAATCAGGATAATAATCTTTTTTAGCTAATTTAACCTTGATTTCATTCTGTTCTATCGATTTTTCACTTACTAATAACCAGGGAGAGTTTTTATAAGCAATACTTATAAGTTCATCTGGATTATATAAGATCATAGTTTGCAAGAGTTCAATTGGTTTTTCATAGGATAAATTATTTTCTCTACCTAAAATAGCATTTAATCTGGCTTCTGTTGATTGTATACCCTGTTTAATCTTCTCTTCTTGAGCTAATAGATTATATTTTTCAGTTTGCGCCATTAAAACATCTTGTTGCTCTCCAAGACCTGTAGTGTATCTTGATATGGCGGCTTTTTCAATCTTATTAAACAGATCGACGTTATCCTGAATAATATCCAGCATTTTATAAGCTAAAAATAAATTATAATATAACTCTTTTACCCGTGATACAGTCTTAAGCTGCACTGTTTCAAGTTTGGCATTTAAAACTTCTACCTCTTTAGAAGCTACTTCTCCTTTTAATTTACGTTTTCCGGGATAAAGAATAGTTTGACCTAAATTAAACATACCTTTTGACCCAGGCATATCGAGATTTGGTGAATAACCTTCACTTTGATAACCTAGCTCAATCATTGGGTCTGGGAGACTTTTTGCTTGAGGTACCCTGTATTGGGCAGCAGAAATTTTAGCTTCTGCTGCCTTGATTTCAGGATTATTTTGCAAAGCCTCATTGATAAGACTTTGTAAGGTTAACTCCTGAGAGAATACAGGAAGGCTTAAGGATATGTTTATAGTCAGGATAGCTAAAACTATCCACACTTTTTTAAACGTGTAGTTCATATATCCACCTTTAATAGCAGTTAGCTTTATTTTTTATCTGGCATCAACGCTAAATCTGGCTATTTGCTTGGTATTACCTCTTTGAATTCCAGCTTCAATATTCCATGGACCTGCCATATGTAAATCTACAGTGGCTTTATAGGCTTGGCCTGATAATACAGCATCTACCTGATGATCCATAGGAGGCATGCCGGGCATTGGTGGCATGGAAAACCTAACTACAACGTTTGCATCAGTAACTTTATTACCTGATTTGTCTTTAATATCCAAAGTTAATAAGTTCTCTGCTGCTATAGGCGGATTATGATTTATTTGCATATTAACCGTATAATCACCAGCTGTTCTTGTTGCCTGATAGGCATTTTTCTGGCAGCCTGTCATAGTAACCACAGCAATCAAAGCAAAAAACAAAGTAAATATAGTAAATTTCTTCATAGTGTTCTCTCCGTTATAATTATCTAAACTCATAGTATGTTCTGTATGACTACAGAACATTTATAAAATCAGCCAGATAATTTCTATATTAAGAGAACTATTGTTCGAATTATTTTCAAACTTGGATCGGAATTAAAATATGGATAATGAGCATGAACTAAAGGTATATTTGGTTCATACTTAGGTATATCAGACATAAAATTACTTAAACTAAATAGCTTATCAAATTGTATATTTTCAAATGCTGCGACTTGAACAATCCCACCAAAGGAAATATAGTTTTTTACACAATGACTACAACTTTCAGGAGCCATTTCCTGTCCTATACTAGACTCATCCTGCGATTGTGATACGCAGCAGCAAGAATGTTCAAGCATGTTTTTATTTACTGGATTTAAACAAGAAGCATAGCTTGTTAGGTTTATTGCTCCAAATAAAAAATAAACCATTAAACAAAACCAGATAACATATTTTTTAGTAGCTTCTACTCGCAAAAGTTTAAATCCTTATTGATATCTTTAACCTAAAAAGTTTTCAGTATGTCTAAAATTATACGGCATTCCGAAAGCTTTGTCTAGACTAAAATTGTTTTTTTATATTTTCGTATCAATAATGAAATTAAGAATCTGTCATTGCCGTTTGCAATGCCTGATCAATATCAGCAATAATATCATTTATATCTTCAGTACCAATTGATAACCTAACAAAATCAATTGTTACTCCTGTTGTTAATCTTTCTTCATTAGTTAATTGTTGATGTGTGGTGCTAGCAGGGTGAATTACAAGGGATTTAGAGTCTCCAATATTTGCAAGATGTGATAGAAGTTTTACATTATCAATAAACTTAACTCCAGCTTTCTTGCCACCTTTTATTCCAAAACCTATTATTGCGCCTTGTCCTTTTGGCAAATACTTATTAGCTAACTCAAAATTTGGATTATCTTCCAGTCCAGGATAATTTACCCAGGTTACAAGTTTGTGATTTTTTAAGAATTGAGCAACTTTTAAAGCGTTTTCAGAATGCCTTTGCATTCTCAGATGTAATGTTTCAATGCCTTGCAAGAGAAGAAAAGAATTAAATGGACTAATCGCAGCTCCAGTATCTCTTAATAGTTGAACTCTGGCCTTTAATATATATGCCAACTGGCCAAAGTCCTTTGTATAACTTACCCCATGATAGCTAGGATCAGGCTCTGTTAATTCTGGAAATTTATTTGATTTAACCCAGTCAAATTTGCCTGAATCTACGATTAAGCCGCCAATAGAAGTCCCATGCCCACCTAAAAATTTAGTGGCTGAGTGAACTACTATATCTGCACCATAATCAATAGGCTGAAGTAAATAAGGAGTTGGGACAGTATTATCAACAATAAGAGGAATATTATGACTATGGGCAATTTCTGCTATCTTCTCGATATCAGGTATATTTAGCTTTGGATTACCTATGCTCTCAAGATAAATTAATCTTGTTTTATCCGTAATAGCTCTGTTAAACTCTTCAGGATCGTCTGAATCCACAAATTTAACTGTTATACCAAGTCTTGATAGAGTATAAGCAAATAAATTATAAGTGCCGCCATATAAAGCGGATGATGAAACTATTTCATCACCAGGCTTTGCAATATTCAAAATAGAATAAGTTATGGCAGCTTGACCTGAAGCTACAGCTAATGCTCCAACCCCACCTTCTAATAAGGCTATACGTTTTTCCAGAACATCTGTAGTAGGGTTCATTATTCTTGTATATATATTTCCAAACTTCTTTAACCCGAATAAGTCCGCTGCATCCTGCGAATCCTCAAATACATATGAAGTAGTCTGATAAATAGGAAGCGCTCTTGACTTTGTTACAGGATCAATTTCTTGTCCCCCATGAATTGCTAATGTATTAAATTGCATATTTTTCTCCTTATACATTCTTTAAAACCTGATCAATAATGCCGCCGCCCAGAACAAGATCATCCTGATAAAATACAATAGATTGCCCAGTGGTTATTGCTTTTTGGTAATCAACAAATTCAACATATACCTCACTTTCCCCATGAGGTTTAATAATTACATCTTTTTCTGATTGAGAAGATCTGATTTTTGCCTTAATGCTCACTTCTGAAGTAAGATTATCAATTGCAATCCAGTTAATATCATTTGCAATAAGTGCATTTTGATACGTGTCTTCTTCATACCCGACAACTACTTCGTTTTTTTCCTTATTAAGTTCAATTACATACAGTGAATGCCTCGCAGCTATACCCAATCCCTTTCTCTGACCAAGAGTATAATTCCATATTCCATTATGAGTGCCCAAAATATTTCCTGCTTTATCAACAATATTACCCTTTTCTAAATTTACTCCCAGTAATTCATTATAATCTCCACTGTAAAAATCCTGACTTTCTTCTTTATCAGCAACATCAAGACCATTTTTCCTAGCAATTTCCTTTATTTCTTCTTTAAAGTAATCTCCAAGTGGAAAAATAACCTTGGAAAGCTGTTCTTGAGACAGGCGATATATGAAATACGTTTGATCTTTTCTTGTATCAGCAGCCTTTTTTAATAAATAACGACCTTTACTGGAATCATAAGCTACATTAGCGTAATGACCTGTAGCAAATTTATCAAACTTTATACCTGATTCTTGTGCTAATAGGGGTAATGCCCCGAATTTAACAAGACTATTGCACCATATACAAGGATTTGGAGTTCTTCCTAAAATATATTCATTCCTGAAATTTTCAAGAACAATTTTTTCATATTTTTCTACACAATCAAGAACATGAAATGGAATTCCAAGCTTATTACAAACCCTTCTGGCCTCTTTGATATCTTCTTTCTCATTAGGTCCATAGCAGGCGTTTTTACCACCCGCTTTTAGATTAGATTTTTCATTCCATATAGACATAGTAACGCCCATGACGTCATATCCTGCTTCTTTTAGTAGTAATGCGGTTACTGATGAATCAACGCCGCCACTCATTCCTACTAATATTTTCTTTTTAAGATCCATTTATCCACCTCCATAGAAACCAAAAATCTCTATTTCCCCTTCTGAAAAGTCCTTAACCATTTTCATTGTTATATTCCTTTTTTGTTTTTGAATAATAAAGACCCGCAGAGTTATAAATAAC
>DNSU01000182.1:8094-10107 GCA_003499585.1 Cyanobacteria bacterium UBA9579
GGGTGAAGGGAAGTTTTTATAATATCACTTGATAAAATACCTGCAGATTTAGTTAGGAATCATAAATATAGATTATGTTATAAAGCAGTGATAATTTTTTAAATCTTAAGTATTGTTTTAATGATAAAATTGTTCATGATAGCAAAAGTTTTATTACTTGTTTATTATTTTTAGGAGAGTGCAACTTTTTTCGGACTACCGTATAATCTAATATAATTAAGATACAAAAATTTAAGTTAGTCAATAGGATTATTCATATGAAAAAAAATAAGAATCTTACAGCAAGTCTAGAACATTATCTAAGGGCCATAGATTTTATTGTAAAAGAAAAGCAAGCAGCAAGGGTCAAAGACATTTCTAAATACCTTACTATAGGTCCATCATCAGTTTCTGAGGCTCTGCGTAACCTTGCTGACAGAGAATTAATTAACTATGAACCATATGGCATAGTCACACTTACATCTGAAGGCAAAAAAATCGCAAAACAAATATCTCATAGGCATGGAATCATCTGTAATTTCCTTGAAAATGTACTTCAAGTTGAACAAGAACAGGTGGAAGAAAATGCTTCTAAAATTGAACATGAAGTCTCGGATGAAGTTTTAACCAAGTTTGTCAGGTTTCTCGAGTTTATGAATACTTGCTCTTGTAAAGAACCTAAATGGGTGAAGAGTTTTAAATACTACTCCCAAAATGGTGACCTGCAGGATAAATGTAAAAAATGTACTGCAATAACTAAAGAAAATCCTGAAAAAATGGATAATAGCCATTGTTGTGGCGTTGTTAATTAGTTAATATACTCTTTAAGCAAATTGATTATAGATTCTGCTTTCTTATCAGAATTAAACTCTGGATCATCAATATAGATATTAATTACTGGCTCATTAGAGCGTTCATAGATAAGAACTGGATCACTATCTTCATAAGCTTTTCCTAAGTTTCTTTTCTTGCAAACTTTATCAGTTGCATCGACAAAAATTTCAATATAATTCTCTTTGCCTATGATTTTTTGAGCATATTCACGATCAGAACTAAACCTGCTTACAGAAGTAACAATTGCTATTATTCCACTATCTGCAAAGAGATTTGCTACTTCTGCGATTCTTCTTGTTTGCTCATGGGCATCTTCTTTAGTAAAAGTTAAATCAGAACTTAATCCAAACCTAATATTGGCAGAATCAAGATAATAGACTTTTTTACCTGAATCAAACAGTCTTTTTTCAAGCTTGATAGCGATCTCATTTTTTCCACAACCAGGTAAACCTGTTAACCATATAACCATACCTTTTTGATTATATTTTATTTCCCTATCTTCTCTTGTTACCAGCTTTTTTCTAGGGGAAATATTTGTGCTTTTTAAGAATATTTCTCTATTCTTAAGAGAATCCTCAATTCCTGTTATGATGCCGCCGCCACTAACGTTTAAATTGTCAACAATGACAAATCGTCCAGTGTTTTGAATATTTTTAAACTCATCAAAACACAACAGCTTCTTTGTTTTTATCGTAATTTCAGCCACATCATTTCTTTTTACCACATCAGATTTTTCCAACATCTTCAATGTAGATGCATCTATTACTTTATTTATTGAAAATAACTCGCATTCCGTCTCTTGTGTAGACAATTTCAGTTTATATTTTTTGTTTTTAATCAGATCATTCTTGCCCATCCAGAATATATTTGCATTAAAAAGATTTCCCGTTAAGGGTGCATCTTTTTTATGAGAAATAAATTCTCCCCTCTGATTAAAAAATTCATCCTCTACAGTAACTCCTACCGACATGCCAACAGCAGCATTTTCTCTTTTGTCATGATCTTGCCAGTACTCGAGAGTCTTTACTTTTGTGGTTTTACCTGATGGAGATATTACAATTTCATCTCCTTCTTTTAGAGTTCCTGATTCTATTTTTCCGGCAATTATTCTTCTGTTATCAAACTTATATACATCTTGGACAGGGAATCTCAGAGGCTTATCTTCAAGCCTTTTATCTTTAGGGATCATATCTATAGCTT
>DNSU01000182.1:10168-10860 GCA_003499585.1 Cyanobacteria bacterium UBA9579
CATATCTATAGCTTTTAAAACAGTTTCATCCTTATACCAATACATCTTCTTTGATTTTTCTGTTATACTTTCACCATGATAAGCAGACATAGGGATATATTTAATTGGGAAAATACTCAAATTATTAAGAAATTCATTAAAATCGCTCTGAATCTGATTAAACTTTTCTTCTGAATAACCAACAAGATCCATTTTATTCACTAAAACATAGATTTTATCTATTCCAAGTAATGAAAGAATGTACCCATGTCTTCTTGATTGCTCCTGAATGCCTTCATTCGCATCAACAATCAACAATGCAGCTTCTGCATTGGCTGCACCTGAAATCATGTTTTTCAAAAATTCCTTATGACCGGGAGCATCAATAATCACATAATTTCTTTTCTCGGTTGAAAACCTTATTTGGGTAGTGTCTATTGTTATTCCCTGTTTTTGTTCTTCTTCAAAAGCGTCAAGTAAATAAGCATACTCAAATGATTTGCCTTTTTCTTTTGATATTGCTTTAACTCTATCTATTGATCCTTGCGGCAAAGAGTCTGTATCATAAAGCAACCTGCCTATGAGAGTAGACTTACCATGATCTACGTGCCCTACAACTACTATATTTAAAGTTTCTCTTTCATTCTGCATATTTATTACCTCTTCTTTGTGTCGATTAATTTGTTATTACTTCACTGACCAATTAATACTGC
>DNSU01000182.1:10973-20391 GCA_003499585.1 Cyanobacteria bacterium UBA9579
GCAATTTCAATAGTGACGCAGAGAACATCACCTTCAAACTTATTAATCACAACATTACATATATCCATCTTTTCTTAGTTTTTGCATAGCGTGAGCACCTTCTTGATCCTGTGCCCTGCCTGATCTTTCTGAGTCTTTTGTGTTTTTAAGTTCTTCAATAATTTCATCGATATTGGATGCTGTTGATTCAATTGGAGAAGTACATGGATAACAGCCTAAGCTTCTGTATCTTTTGCCTTCTTTTGAAAAATACAAGTCAATTATAGGGATATTCTCTTTCTTGATATATTGCCAGATATCTACTTCATTCCAATGTAATATTGGATGCACTCGAATATGATTGCCTTTCTTGAAATCCGTCTTAAACTGATTCCATAATTCAGGCGGCTGATCAGTATAATCCCATTCGGAATCGGCATTTCTTTCACTGAAGATTCTTTCTTTTGATCTTGAACCTTCTTCATCTCTTCTGATTCCAAGAATTAAGCCTTCAAATTCATAGTTTTTAACTACCTGTTGAAGTCCTTCTGTTTTTAAAGCTTTACAACAGACCATTCTGCCTTTTTCAGGCCCCATTCCTTCTTTCACAGCATCTTGATTAGTATGCACTATAAGATCAAAATTATATTTCTTTATAACTTCACCTCTGAATTCAATCATTTCAGGAATTTTGTATGTTGTATCAACGTGTATTAAAGGAAATGGACAATGGCCGAAGAAAGCTTTCTTGGCCAACCACATTAAAACTGTGGAGTCCTTGCCTATTGACCATAACATGCCGAGTTTCCCAAAATGCTTATAAGCTTCTCTAAAAATATATATACTTTCAGCTTCCAGTTGGTCTAAATGATCCATTCTTATCTCCTTTTAAATTTAATACTTGTTAGACTCTTTTCTATTAATCTTTATAATTTTTTCATGTCCATCTTTATTCACTATGTGCCAGTTCAAACAATTGTCATTTTTAGATACATATAAATAACCGCCTTTTCCACCAATATCTGATCCTAAGTAAAATTGAATAGCTCCTACAGAGCATTCTTTCACACAAGCAGTACATCCCCAGCAATCTTTTGGATATTTAAGATATGCTCTACGTTCTGCATCCTGAGAGATTAAACTTCCAGGGCAAACATTTGTACAATTACCACAGGAAATACATCTTTTGTCATCAATTTTAATGCTCATAAATATCATTCCTTCCTATTAAATCTCGAAGAATAATATACACATTCCCATTTTCATATTTGGAATTGACATAACAAAGCCATTGCTTATCATCCTGATGAGGAAAATCAGCATTTTCCTGATAACATTTCCATCTAGTTTCTTTTCTTGCAAACAAATGAGCTATTACAACCCTGGAAACATACAAACGATCAATTAATTCATAAATAAACAGCAATTCATGAAGATTATTAGCCTTTAATTGATTGCTCACATCTAATAGCTCATCTATTTTTTCACTTGCAATCTTTAGTTTTTCCTTGCTATATGAATAATTACAAGAAATTCCACCGGCAAATTCATCCATAACTCCTTGCATCTCTTCTTCCAGTGATTCAATAGAGTATGAAATATCAGGGTTATCCAGAAATTTATTTATTGATTCAACTTGATTTCTCAGCTTTTCAGCATCTATTTTATTTATTTGTTTATCTTTTATTGCTTCAATAACAGCTAAAGCTGCTATTTCTCCTTCAGCAAAGCATCCGGTAACATACTTTTTAGGACTTCCTCCAGCCACATCGCCAACTGCATATAGACCATCCAATATTGTTTTTCTATTAATATCAATCCAGTATCCACTTGCGGTATGCCCGCCAGTGATGTATGGTTCTGTTCCTGTGATTTCAACATTTTCTATAGATGGACCAGAGTTGTTTTCAAGCCATCTTAATGTCTGCGCAGGAGCCATATTCAGGTATGCTTTAAATAATTCTTCTTCCTGAGATTTGCCAATTCCTATGGTTTTTAAATAACAGGGACCATTTTCAGCTATAGTTGAGTATAAACGCATTAAAGTAATTGGTTTACCATATTTTTCCACATACTCTTCGTCAGCATTATTTATCTGTGGTACATTTATGCCTTGAGCTATCGTTCCGGTTGGAGCAATCGTATCTTTACACCTTAGAGCGATAAACCTCATCTCAAAAGACGTCATCTCAGCCCCGGCCCTAATTCCCATAGCATATCCTGCCCCTGTATTAAACGGGCTATACCACATTTTATGCCTTGAAAATTGCGGATTATTTGGCTTATATAACCCTGATGCTCCACCTGTCGCACAAATTACAGCTTTAGCATAAATTATACATATTGAGTTTTGATCTAATGAAAACCCTATAGCACCAACTACTCGATCATTTTTTAGTAGATAATCAACTATATTAACTCTATTTAGAACAGTTACAGTATCTTTAGTGTTAACGGCATCAGAAAGAAGAGGTTTTATATTCTCTCCATTAATTTTGATACTTCGCTTTCCTCTTGTTATATAGTCTCCTTTATCATCTTTTAAAATAGGAAGACCTAACTGTTCGATTTTTTGAGTTACTTTATTTAATCTTTGAGCTATTGAATAGACAAGATCCTCTCTTATAACTCCTTCTGAATCTTTTTTCACATAATCAACAAAAGACTCTGGAGTTTCTCCATTAGTAATATAAGCGTTTAAAGCATTAACACCGGCAGCCAGACATCCACTTCTTTTGATATTGGCTTTATCTGCAATTATAACTTTATAATCTGAATTTTCTGCTATGGTTAATGCACAATAACAGCCGGCAGTACCTCCACCAACAATGAGAATATCAGTTTCAATAGTTTTAATATTAAATTGCATCATCAGTAACCTCGAATTGTAGTATATTCCTGAGCTTTAAATAACTTATTATTACTTCCGCACACTCATCTACTGTATTTGAATCACTATTAACAGATATCTCAGGATTATTAGGTATTTCATATGGAGAATCTATACCTGTAAAGTCTTTAATTAAACCGGCTTTTGCTTTTTTATAAAGCCCTTTAGGATCACGTTGTTCACAGCTGTCAAGAGAACAATCAACAAAAATTTCAATAAAATCCTCTTTTATTAGTTCTCTTACTTTACCTCTATCCTCTTTAAGAGGAGATATAAATGTAGCAATAGTAATAATACCAGCATCAACAAAGAGCTTGGCTAATTCTGAAATTCTTCTTATGTTCTCTTTTCTGTCTATAAGGCTAAAGTTTAGATCAGAATTCAATCCATGCCGCACATTATCCCCATCAAGCAAATAAGTGAACTTATTATTCTCATGTAGTTTTTTTTCAAGAGCATTAGCGATGGTTGACTTGCCTGAACCTGATAAGCCAGTAAACCACAATAATATTCCTTTTTGTTTGAGTAATATTTCTCTATTACTTCGATTTATGGTTGTATCTTGCCAGACTATATTAGTTTTTATCTCTTTTTTCACAATAACCTCCCCTATAAATCAGTTAATACCTAACAAAGGCCAATAAAATAAAGCAGATAAGGCGAATATCACAATTGTGAGAATATTCAATAAGATTCCTTTTTTAATAAATTCTGATAATTTTATATATCCTGAAGCAAAGGCTATAGCATTGGGTGGTGAACCTATCGGAAACATAAAATCAAGTCCTGATGGAATAGCAACCAAAAACACAGCCAACTCTGGACTTAAACCAAATTGAGAAGCAACTTTAAGAATAATTGGAAGTAATATTATTACTACTGCTGAATTGGAAATAACCTGAGTGAGTAAGAGGCTAAGTATAGACACTATTAGAACAAAATTTAAAAGAGAAAATGTAATATCTGAAATATATTTTCCTGTTATAAAATCCAGGACACCTGTTTCAGCAAGGCATTTTCCAATAGCAATAGCGCCTCCATACATTAAAATCGTGCCCCAATTAATCTCTTTTTTGGCATCATCCCATTTCATAACGTTTAACACAAAGAATAAAGCAGCACTAATTAAAGCTATATTTGCAACTCCAAATTCCTTACTATGGAATATCCACATATATATAGTTAATAAGAATATTAATAACGCCTTAATTTCTTTAAAACTTACTTTTCCTACGCGCTGATCCTGCAATGATAAAGATTTTTCCATAAAATTTAAATTAGCTGTGGAATTTTGCAAACTTCTTTTGATATAAAAAGCAACAGCAGCCATAAGTATATAAGCTGGAGGGGCAACAACAATAATCCATTCTAGAAATCCTATACTATTTCCTGTTGACTCTTGAAGAATTCCAATAGCAAGAGGATTTCTAGCACCACCAAGGAGAGTAACAACCCCACCAATAGAACATCCCCATGCCATGGCAAAAAATATGTGTTTACCCAATACAGAGTCAAATCCCAATCTTAATTTATTCGACATAGAAATCAGTATAGGAAAAAGCATTGCAGCAACAGCATGTTCTGTCATTATGTGTGACATAAATGCAGACAAAAAGAATATCGCCAGTACCAGTTTCTCTGGGGTTTCTTTAAACCTTGATATTATATGATATGAAATTCTTTCACTCAATCCGGAAGCTGATACTCCGGCAGAAATAATAAAAGAACCTAAAATAAAAAACAAGGATTCATTGCCAAAAAACGAAAATATCTTAGAAGCCTCAAGCACGTTAAATGTTGATAAAAGTGCCATTATCATTAAACTGGTAATTGCAAGAGGAATGATATTAGTTACCCATAGAAACACTGCGAAAATGAAGATAATCATAGTTTGATAAGCCTCTACACCCAATCCCTGTGGAAGATTTACAGGTGAAATAAATATAAAAAACAATAAAAAGGCGAATATGAGCAATATTGCATTCTTATACTCAAGTAAAAACAGCAGTGCTAAAGGTCTTTTATCTATATACACCTTCGCTAAATCTTGAATATTGTTGTAATTATCCATATTAGGATTTTGCACTTTATTTTTCACCTATAATCCACTCGAATTTAAGGAGTCTGCTACGCTCTTAACCATCAATTTCTGTCTTAGGTTCAGGGTTTCAAGTCTCATTTTTAGCTGAAGCTTATTTATTAATGAAAAATCACAAAGATTTTCCTCTAATACCGGTATATATTTTAAATACACAGAAGAAATCTCATTGAATTTATTATGACTCATAATAAATTCAACTAATTCCACATTACATTTCGTCACTACAGGAATAATTTTGCTAGATAGCACTTTTTCTATAAGTAATTTATTATCACCAACATTTACAAAGACCAGACCATCTGGGAATATCTGTGCAGCAGAGGATATAATTTCCAGTTGTATAGCAGAATATTTAGCCGAATCTTGATAAAAATAGACACCATGAGTCCCATAAGAAAAATATTCCTCTATCTTTCCCTGCTGGTCAGGCACAGAACTCTTTAAAATTATAAAAATATCAAAATATTTTTTTATTAAGGCTATAGTATTTTTACGCTCATTTGCTGATACATCACTTTCAAATCTTAAAAGAGTAAATCGAAGATTTTTCAAGACAAAATCATCTTCAATCGCACTTAAGATTTTTTCTATTTTAGTATTAGCAGATATATTGAGCGTATTCATATGATTTCCATAATCTCAAATTTTTTAATCAACAAGTTTCACAGCAGTTTTTAGTGTTATTATCACCAAATCGAGCTATTAGCCGGAGTACATTTTCTTTTTCTATTTCAAGAAATTCTGTAATGTCAGCAATTTCAGAGTTCCTTTTCAGTTTTGCCAGTTCATAAATAAATTCAGGAACCATCTCTGCATTGATCTCGCCATAATCAGCCGCTAATCTCGTTTGACTAGCACCAATATGCCCACCAAGATAAATCTTATAAACAGATGTTAGCTCGTTATTTACCTTTTTTATTTTGCCAGCAAGTCCTATTTCTGCTTTTAAATGTTGGCCGCAAGAGTTAAAACATCCTGATATATGCAACCTGGGCAATTCAGCTTTTAATATTGGATCAACATTTTTAAATTTCTTTATAATTGCCGCAAGCAAATGCTGAGAATTGCAGATTCCCGTTTTGCAAATCTCAGAACCAACACAGGAAAGAGAATTATCAATATCAAAAGATGAGGTGAATTCAGAGATAATTTGAAATAATTTATATGCATCATTTGATTTCAGATCTCTTATTAATAGCCCTTGAGTGTTAGTTAAACGTATAGAAATCCTATAATTCAGTCTATTTATAAAGTTTATCAACCTGTTTAAATCAGAAAGTCTTAAATTCCCTCCTGTTGGATGAATATTGACTGCATAATCCTTATTTTTCTGTTGTATCACAAGTTGATTTTTGATTAAGAAAGATATATCTTCATTTTGATTGATATCATCAGAGCTATTCGAAATTATCTTAGGCTCTAAATCCAGCTCTTTAATCTTTTTTACTTTTTCTACATGCCATAAATACTTATTTCTAAACTCTTCTTCTCCTAATTTATATAAAATAAACCTGATTCTTGCTTTATTCCTATTGTCTCTATCTCCCTCAACCTCAAATAGTTCTTTCATTCCTTCAACATAGTAGAACAAATCAGTAGCAGGTATAAAATCAGCCAGCTTAATGGCAATAGACGGATTATTACCAAGACTTCCTCCACCATAAACCTCAAAACCTCTAACGCTATCCTGAATCTTTGCGATAAAGCCTATATCAGA
The DNA here is from genome assembly GCA_003499585.1 of Cyanobacteria bacterium UBA9579. Taxonomy (GTDB): domain Bacteria; phylum Cyanobacteriota; class Vampirovibrionia; order Gastranaerophilales; family UBA9579; genus UBA9579. Next base: position 17,661 of record DNSU01000182.1, read on the forward strand.
AATAGTTGCATACGCAGTGTCAGAGTTTGAGTTAGAAAAAGATATTTTGAATTTTCTTGGAAGACTAAATGAAGATGAATCTTTTAAAAGATGATTCATGGTTTCTATTGCATATTCAGTTACATCAAAAACCTCATCAAAACTTACACCTGAAAGTGGTGAACAGGCAATATTTCTAACACAATTTCCGCCAGTGCCTTTGGAAATCAAGTTGATTCCCAAAAGATCCAACATAATATCAGGAATATCAGTTAAAGAAAGCCCATGGAACTGAATATCCTGCCTCGTAGTTAAATGTATATGCTCTTTTCCAAAAGATACTGCAATGGCATTTATTTTTCTTATTTGATCAAGCGTAATGACTCCAGCAGGAATTCCTACTCTTAACATATACTTTTCTGGGATTTTTTCTTCGTATATGCCCCAAGGAGCACAAAATTTCTTCAAATTACCCTTCGATAAATCTTTTTCCAACAATGCAAAAAGACTTTCTTTAAAATTCTCTGTTTCATTTATTATTTTTTCAGGTATTTTAAACATCTTATACTCCATTAATCCCTAAAACAAAGCCCGCATCATACAATTTCTTGGATATGCGGGCTTATAAATTACTCATCAAGGTAATTAAAAATGACCCGCAATATCAATACAACATGCCATCATCTGACATCCTGATACTATTGCAGGTCTACAAGGTATATGAGCACTAATTATTATTTGTCTTATTGCCATTTAAAATAATCTTTCTTACCAGCTTGTTTGGTAACTCTAAAAACATTCGGTATACCGTAAATGTAATTTAAATATAAAAATTTATATTAGTCAATACGATATATCATAAATAATTAGTTTTATTTCATTAGTTTTTGGCAAATAGGAACTCTAGCATTCGGAATTAAAATGCTGTGCCCCTAACATAAAATATTTTTCATAAAATAGAATACTGTTAATAAAATAAATAGTTTCAGGATAATCAACCTTAAAATCTTTTAATATAATTGATTCAAAAATTTGAAATAAATATATTGCTCAAATTTTAGGAAATTTCTACTTTAATAGCCATAAAGTTAAAATAATTAATGTGGCTGAGGGCGATATTACTCTTTCTGCTTTTATGTATAAATACTTTAATCATATTAATTATTATATTTAGATGAATTTATGCAATAAAATGCAATTCCCTGATAATTCCCTGTTATCATTACGGGAATTTTGTCTAAAATCCAGCCTATGGTTGTATAGAACATTAATAAATCTTTCAAAAATTTTAAAAAATCCCTGTATTTTTCTTGTCATCAGGGAATTTTTATAGAGAACTAATTCAGAGAATAATGCTGCCTAAACTCCAATATCCGTATCTTAGTCCTATAAAAGAGAATAAGTAACTTTTAGACTGGCTAAATCCCCGCACCTGGCGGGATTTTTTAGTTTTTAGATTAAAAGAGAATTATTTTTTGAGAGTTTTAGCAGGATTTAATTGGAAAATTTAGCAAATTTCTCTGTTTCATTTTTTGGTGGGGGACTTCTGCTTTTGGGTTCATAAATTTTATTTTGCTTTTACAGATAGATTAATTTATTAATAGAAAAATAGAGATTATAATTTATAATCTCTATTTTAATTTCGATAGTTACTTTAGGAATTCTTACAATTCCTAGCCATACATTTTCTGAATTTTATCAACATTAACTGTTTGTCGGGCTTGCGCTAAATCATATTTTTGTTGCATATTTAACCAGAACTCAGGAGTGGTATTAAATGCTTTAGCAAGTTTTAAAGCCATCTCTACTGAAACACCAGCCTTTTGATTAATTATTCTTGATACGATTTGTCTGGATACACCTAATTTTAGTGCAAACTCAGTTACACTTAATCCAAGTGTTTCAATGTTATCTTTAATAAGTATTCCAGGATGTACCGGATTCTTCATTGACATATTATCACCGTCCTTTTAATAAGTTAGGAGTATTCCTAATGGTAATCCTCATAATCTAATATATAAGCATCTCCTTTTTCAAATTTAAAGGTTAACCTCCAGTTTGCTCTTACTGTTACTGCCCAGATATCTTTTCTTTCACCTTTTAATTGATGCAGCCTAAAACTTGGTTGATCTAAATCTGCAACTTGACATGCTGAATCTATAGCTGATAATAAGAGCCTGCACCTTTCTCTGTGTTCAGGGTTTATTCCTGAATAATCATCATCGGAGTATGCCTTTTCTAACTTTTTATTTTTAAAAGTTTTAATCATGTTTATATTGTAAACTGTAAATGTACAGTTGTCAATATGTGATCTTGAATTAACTGAAAATATTTCTTAAATCAATTGATAAATATTATGTTGATAAATGAAATTAATCTTGATTATGCTATGAAAGCATTGCAATATATTCAAGTAGCCCTTTTGCTACTAGTTTATCAGGCTTTGATGTTTTTATTTTAAGTTTTTCAATATCTTCTTGAATTGTAATAACAGCACCGATCACATCATCAATAGCAATTTTAAAATCATTGCCAACACCGTTAATAAAAGTTTTAAAATCCATACCTTGCAAGGTTTTTCCTCCTATATTTGTAACCGTTGCTATGTTACCTTGCAAGTTTAAAAAGTGTTGGGTATGTGTCTTAAAGTTTACTTTTGGTTCCAGTCAGGTTTTTCACCATTTTTAACTATCCTGATGCTTGATTTAAATTCCTGCAGTTTTTCATCTTATACTATGCCCATAAATTAGGA
>DNSU01000026.1 GCA_003499585.1 Cyanobacteria bacterium UBA9579
CGAAAACATACCCTCCTGCAATAACCATCATAATTACTGAAACAGAGTACTAGCATTGAAGCAGGGGTGTTTCTGAGATTGCCTTTGAAATGCGAAGCAATTTCAATAGCAATTGAAGGAATATCCCTGCTCTTTAGTATTACAGATCGGTCAATATAAAATAGGATTAATTTATGCAAAAGCCCGATTGGATAAAAGTAAAGGCATTATCTGAAGATTCTTATGATAAAATCACCACTATTTCAAAAAGGTATGATCTCCATACTATATGTCAGGAAGCACTTTGTCCTAATATTAATGAATGCTGGTCTGCAAAAACAGCGACTTTTCTCTTAATGGGCGAGGTTTGCACAAGGAACTGTCGTTTTTGCTCGGTTAAAACAGGTAACCCTGAAGGATATTTAGACAATGATGAACCGTATAATATTGCTAAAGCTGTACAGGATCTGGGGCTTAAATACCTTGTATTGACCTCTGTGGATAGAGACGATCTTTTTGATGGAGGAGCTGAGCACTTTGCCAGAACTATTAGAGAGATTAAAAAGCTAAATGATAAGGTAATTGTTGAAGTTTTAATCCCTGATTTTAAGGGTAGTATAGATTCTTTGAAGAATATAATAAAATCAGCTCCCGATATCATAGGGCATAATATAGAAACTGTAGAAAGATTAACTCCTTTAATTAGAGATAAAAGGGCAAGCTATGAACAATCACTGAATATTCATAGGACAATAAAAGATATTAACAAAAAAATGCTTACTAAATCATCTATACAGGTTGGATTTGGGGAAACACAACAGGAAATAATATCTGCATTAAAGGATTTAAGAAAATATAAAACTGATATAATAACTATCGGGCAATATTTAAGGCCTACGGAAAAGCAAATTTCTGTGCAGGAATATATAAAGCCTGAAATATTTAGAAAATATGAGAAATATGCTCAAAATTTAGGTTTTTCATGCGTAGTTTCTGCTCCTCTGGCAAGAAGTTCCTATAGAGCAGCAGAGAGCTTTATGCTTTCAAGACTAAAATTTAATTAATTTTAGAAGTTTTGTTACAGGGCTATTTTCTTTTGAAATAGCCCTTTTTTAGTAACTGCATAGAGAAAAGTTGCCAAATCTCTCTTTAAACTATTACGTAGATGATATAATTGCTAAAAAATGTAGTACTTTTATTGATTTTTTTAGACAATAATTATAAAATCTGAATTTCTTGCGGAGCATAATTTATGATAAAAGCTGGAATTGTTGGATCAACAGGGTATGTAGGTGCAGAATTAGTAAGGATTTTGCTGCAGCATCCTGAAGTTGAACTTTCCTGTGCAACATCCCACAGTTATATAGGCAAAAAATTTGAGCAAGTATATGAAAATTTCAGAGAAATATGTGATCTTGAATGCCAGGAAGAAAACATTGAAGACTTAGCAGACAAAGTAGATGTCATTTTCCTTGCTTTACCTCATGGAATTGCTTCTAAAAAAATTAATTCAGATATACTCAGTAAAGTAAAAATCATTGATATCGGGGCTGATTTTAGATTAAAAAACAAAGATATTTATGAATTATGGTATGAGACAGATCATCATAGCGAAGGCCTCTTAAAAAAAGCAGTATACGGACTTTGTGAATGGAGAAGAGAAGAGATTAAAAAAGCCAGCTTACTGGCAAATCCCGGTTGCTATACAACATGCAGTATCTTAAGTCTTGCTCCATTGTTAAAAGAAGATATCATAGAAGAAGATTCCATTATAATAGATGCAAAATCGGGTGTTTCAGGAGCTGGCAGGGCTTTAAATCTGGGTATTCATTATAATGAGTGCAATGAATCCATAAAGGCATACAAACTTGCAAGCCACAGGCATACCCCTGAAATTGAGCAGGAACTAAGTGATATTAGCGGAAAATCTATTAAAATTACATTTACTCCGCATTTAATCCCTATGAATAGAGGTATTTTAGTTACTGCGTATGGTACGTTAAAAAATAATGTGAACTATGATGACATACGCTCTATCTACGAAAAGTACTATGCAAAAGAGCATTTTGTACGAATAACAAAAAAAGGTATTTTCCCTGAAACAAGGTGGGTTAAAGGTTCTAACTATTGTGATATCGGATTTGCTATAGATGAAAGAACTAATCGTATTATAGTTGTTGGAGCTATTGACAATCTTATTAAAGGAGCTGCCGGGCAGGCAGTACAAAATATGAACCTTATGTTTGGCTTTAAGGAAACAATGGGACTAACTAATATTCCTATATTTCCTTCTTAAATAAAGGAGATCATGATGAAACTACTTACCGGAGGCATAACCAGCCCGAAAGGATTTCAGGCAACAGGTAGCCACATAGGGGTAAAAAAAAGAAAAAAGGATTTAGCCATTTTATATAGTGAAGTTTCTGCAAAAGCTGCTGCTGTCTTTACAACTAACGTGGTAAAAGCTGCACCTGTGCTTTGGAATAAAAGCATTGTTGATAGTAAAAAGCCGGTGCAGGCTATAGTAATAAATAGCGGTAATGCAAATGCCTGTACGGGTGAAATTGGGCTAAAACATGCCGAGGAAATGGCAGAGACTCTGGCAAATTGTTTAAAAATAAAAAAAGATGAAGTATTTGTGTCTTCAACAGGGGTAATTGGTGTTCCCCTTCCTATGGATATAATCACCAGAGGAATAGAGCAAAATTATTCCAGTTTAAGTGATCGTGGTGATGCAGCCAGAAATGCCGCAGAAGCGATTCTTACTACTGATACATTTGTGAAAGAAATTGCAGTTGAAATAGAAATTGATGGTAAGCTTGTAAGAATTGCCGGCATGGCTAAAGGATCCGGCATGATTCATCCTAATATGGCTACAATGCTGGCATTTATTACTACTGATATAAATATATCGCAAATTTTACTTGATAAGGCATTAAAAGATAGTGTTGATGATACATATAATATGATTTCTGTTGATGGTGATACCAGCACAAATGACAGTGTACTGGTGCTTGCTAATGGACTGGCTGGAAATGCAGAAATAACCGAAGAAGATGAGAATTATGCATTGTTTAATCAAGCGCTTCATCATGTTAATACATATTTAGCACAGCAAATTATTCGTGATGGTGAAGGTGCAACCAAATTTCTGGAAGTGCAAATCAAGGGAGCTGCAACAAAAGATACAGCAAGAAAGCTTTGCAAATCCGTTATAGGTTCTAATCTGGTGAAGACAGCCTTTTTTGGTGAAGATGCCAATTGGGGTAGAGTTATAGCGGCAATGGGTTATGCGGGAGCTCACTTTGATCATGCAAAATTGCATATGGAATTTATGAGCCCGGCAGGATCTGTAACTATTATGCAAGATGGCAGACCGGTTGCATTTGATGAGGATCAAGCGACCTCGGTATTAAAAGAACGGGAAATTCAAATTCTTATCACTCTTCATGATGGGCAAGAACATGCCTGCGCCTGGGGATGTGATCTTAGTTATGAATATGTAAGAATTAACGGCGAATATCGTACATAGGGTTAAGCGCAATATGGAAAACTACATAGAAAAAGCTAATATAATTGCTGAAATGTTGCCATATATAAAGAAATTCCATAACAAAGTTTTTGTCATTAAATATGGTGGCAGCGCTATGGTCAATGAATCAATCAGAAAAACTGTCATGCAGGATATTGCACTGTTAAAGTTTATTGGAATCCGCCCTGTTATAGTTCATGGTGGCGGTCCTGAAATCAATGCAGCCCTCCAGGAAGCCGGTATAGAATCGAAGTTTATTAATGGCCTTAGGGTTACTGATAAAGAAACTATGCAGATAGTCGAGGCTGTTTTATTTGGTAAGATTAATAAAGAAATTATGCAGGACATCGAAAAACTCGGTGCTAGTGCAATCGGAATATGTGGTAAAGATAGCAATACTTTGATCGCCACAAAAAAATATATAGACGGCAATGATTTGGGGTTTGTGGGAGAAGTGAATCAGGTCAACACAAACCTTTTAAATATGCTGATAGAAAGCAATATTATTCCTGTTGTATCTCCTATTGGCGTCGATAAAGAAGGTAATACATACAATATTAATGCTGATTATGCTGCTGTTGCTGTAGCAGGTGCATTAAAAGCTGAGAAACTTATTTTCTTAACAGATGTGGCAGGAGTTCTTAAGGATGTAAATGACAGTTCCTCTTTAATTTCTGAGTTATCAATAGAAGAAATTCCAAAATATATAGCAGATAAAACAATTTCAGGTGGCATGATTCCTAAAGTAGAGTGCTGTGTTGCAGGAGTAAAACAGGGAGTGAGATCAGTTTATATTTTAGATGGAAGAATTGAACATTCACTATTGATGGAAGTGTTTACGGATAAGGGATTTGGAACAGTATTTAAAGGTAATAAGGTTGTAACTGCAATTTAAGGGATATCTAAATGAGGCAAGATAATCTAATACAGCTTGGAAAGCAAAATATAATGAATACCTATAGCTATTTCCCCCTCGTTATCGAAAAAGGGGAAGGGTGCTATTTATGGGACACAGAAGGTAAAAAATATCTTGATTTTGTTGCAGGTATAGCTGTTAATTGTCTTGGATATAAGAATGAAGAGTTTATTTCAGAGATAACTGAGCAGCTGCAAAAGCTGAATCATTGTTCTAACCTGTATTATAATCAGCCGCAGATAGAGTTAGCAGACTTATTAGTTAAAAATAGCCATTTTGATAAAGTATTTTTCTGCAACAGTGGAGCTGAAGCAATAGAAGCTGCATTAAAACTGGCCCGCAAATACGGTAAAAAAGTCCATGGTGAAAATTGCTATGAGATAATCACCATGAATCAATCATTTCATGGCAGGACTTTTGGGGCTATTACAGCAACCGGGCAGGAAAAATACCAGAAAGACTTAAATCCTCTATTGCCCGGAATCTTACATACTCCATATAATGATTTTGAAGCTTTAAAACAAAAAGTAACTGATAAAACATGTGCCATTCTTATCGAACCAATTCAGGGAGAGGGTGGAATTCGCCCTGCTGATAAGGAATTTTTGCAAAAAGTCCGTGATCTTTGCACTCAAAAAGATATTCTACTTATTTATGATGAAGTGCAGTGTGGAATCGGTAGAACCGGCAAGCTTTTTGGTTATGAAAATTATGATATTCCGCCAGATGTAATTGCTTTGGCAAAAGGACTTGGTGGTGGCTTCCCAATAGGTGCAATGATGGCTGTTGATAAAGTTGCAAACAGCTTTAATCCGGGTGATCATGCATCTACTTTTGGCGGCAATCCATTAGCCTGTACAGCTGGAAAAACAGTTATGAATCAGTTACTCCATAAAGGGGTCTTAAATAATGCCCAAATACAGGGAAAATACCTGAGAGAAGAACTTGAAAATCTAAAAAAGCAGCATAATTTAATTGTTGATATTAGAGGACTTGGATTAATGCAGGGAATTGAGCTGAATATCCCTGTAAAACCAATAATAGAAAAATGCATGAATAATGGCTTGCTTTTAATTGGCGCTGGAGAAAAAGTTATTCGCTTTGTGCCACCGCTAATAATAACTAATAATGAAATAGATGAGGCAATGAATATTCTCTCAAATGTGCTGAATGAGGTGCAGTAATGAAAGCTAAGATATTACTTGAAGATGGAACTATATTAGAAGGTGAATCCTTCGGGGCAGATAAAACTGAATTTGGAGAGATAGTCTTCAATACCGGAATGACTGGTTATCAGGAAATTCTTACAGACCCTTCCTATGCAGGGCAAATAGTTGTTATGACTTATCCTTTAATAGGCAGTTATGGCATAAATGAGGAAGATATAGAGTCTTGTAGGGTGCAAGTTAATGGATTTGTCGTAAAGGAATTTGTTGAGACAGAAAGTAACTGGAAAAGCACAAAAAAGCTGTCAGATTATCTGATCGAGCATAACATTATTGGAATATCAGGCATAGATACGCGTATGTTAACTAAAATAATTCGTACGCAAGGAACTATGAACTGTGTTATGACTACAGGTGAAATTACAGATGAATTAAGAACGCAGCTGAGAAATTATAAATTCCCTCAGGATGTTGTTTCTCAGGTATCAAGAAAAGATTTTTCTATATTATCAGGGAATAACAGGAAAATCGGACTTGTCGATTTTGGTGTTAAGCATGGAATAGTTAATTATTTAACAGAGCTAGGATGTGAAATTCACCTTTTGCCATGGGATGTACCGGCAGATACTTTATTAAATGGAGATTTGGATGCAATTTTATTATCGAACGGGCCTGGGGATCCAAAAGATGTAACTAAAGCAGTTAAAACAGTAAAAGAATTAATCGGTAAAATCCCGTTATTTGGAATATGCTTAGGTCATCAGATATTAGCATTAGCTCTTGGCGGTGATACATACAAGCTAAAATTTGGGCACAGAGGCAGTAATCATCCTGTGCAGGACTTAAGAACCAATAAAGTTATTATAACTGCACAAAACCATGGTTACGCAGTTCACGCTGATTCTTTGCCTGAAAATTGTCAGGTAACCCATATTAATATCAATGACAGAACTGTTGAAGGTTTTAGCTGTCCTGCCTTAAAAATCAATACTGTGCAATTCCATCCGGAAGCAGGACCTGGGCCACGTGATGCGAATTATATTTTCGGGGATTGGGTAGAATTACTTGGAAAGGAATACCAAAATGCCTAAAAATACAGAATTGAAGAAAGTATTGGTAATAGGCTCCGGACCAATTATTATAGGGCAGGCAGCAGAATTTGATTATGCCGGAACGCAGGCCTGTAAAGCATTAAAAGATGAAAACCTTGAAGTTATTCTTGTAAACAGCAACCCTGCTACTATTATGACAGATGATAATATGGCAGATAGAGTATATATACAGCCTTTAACGGTAAAGGCTCTTGATTATATCATAAATAAAGAAAGGCCTGATGGATTACTTGCTACACTTGGAGGTCAAACAGGACTTAATTTAGCTGTTGAACTTCAAGAAGCAGGTATTCTTGATAAATACAATGTAAAACTTTTGGGTACCACTTTAGACGCTATTAAAAAAGCAGAAGATCGTGATAGCTTTAAAAAACTAATGGAAGAAATTAGAGAACCCATACCCCCAAGTAAAATCATTTGTACTATTGATGAGGGAATGGATTTTGCTAATGAAATAGGCTTTCCTATTATTGTTCGTCCTGCTTATACGCTGGGTGGTACAGGTGGCGGTATAGCTCATAATACTGATGAACTAAAGGAAACCCTGCATACAGGGCTAATGCACAGCAGGATTACTCAGGTATTACTGGAAAAAAGTGTTGCCGGCTGGAAAGAAATTGAATATGAGGTAATGAGAGATTCCAATGATACTTGCATAGTCGTTTGTAATATGGAAAATCTCGATCCTGTTGGTATTCATACCGGAGACAGCATAGTTGTTGCTCCATCTCAGACATTAAGAGATGAAGAATACCATATGCTCAGAAGTTCTTCTCTTAAAATAATCCGTGCTCTTAAAATAGAAGGTGGCTGCAATGTGCAATTCGCCTTAAATCCAGAAAGTATGGATTATGTTGTAATTGAAGTAAATCCCAGAGTAAGCAGGTCTTCTGCGCTAGCATCCAAGGCTGCCGGGTATCCTATTGCAAAAATCGCAGCTAAAATTGCGATTGGACTTTATCTGCACGAAATTCCAAATTATGTAACCCAAAAAACCATGGCGTCTTTTGAGCCGGCATTGGATTATATAGTCACAAAAATCCCTAAATGGCCTTTTGATAAATTTTCATATGCCAATCGTACTTTAGGCACCCAGATGAAAGCCACTGGTGAAGTCATGGCTATCGATAGAACATTTGAAAGTTCTTTCCTAAAAGCTGTTATTTCTCTTGAAGGTAAGCATACAGGCTTAAGGATGGAGAAATTAGCAGTACTTTCAAAAGAAAAAATTTATAAATGGCTCCAGGTTTGTGATGATGAAAGGATTTTCGTAGTAGCAGAAGCACTTCGTAAGGGAATTACTGTAAAAGAGATCCATGAAATTACCAAAATTGATCCATGGTTTTTAAATAAGATAAATAATATTGTACAGACTGAAAAAAAGTTGCAAAGTGAGCCTTTAACTGTAGATTTGCTGAAAAAAGCAGAATCAATGGGTTTTACTGATACAGAAATTGAAGATTTGTCAGGAGAAGATTCTCCTGCCCTTGATATGTTAAGACGAGTCCATAATCTTTATCCTGTATATAAAATGGTAGATACTTGTGCAGCCGAATTTGAGTCTGCAACACCATATTATTACTCAACTTTTGAAAAAGAAGATGAAAATGTTATTACAAAAAGAGAAAAAATAATTGTAGTAGGATCAGGCCCTATTAGAATTGGGCAGGGAATAGAATTTGATTATTGCTCGGTTCATGCTGCTTGGGGTATTCAAGAAGCTGGATACGAATCAATTATAATTAACAATAACCCGGAAACAGTCAGTACAGACTTTGATATCGCAGATAAACTTTATTTTGAGCCATTATATACAGATGACGTGTTAAACGTAGTAAGAAAAGAGATGCCAAAAGGAGTTATTGTACAGTTTGGAGGACAAACTGCCATAAATCTTGGGCCTAAATTACTCAGAAAAGGTGTTCAAATTCTTGGTACATCAGTGGAATCTATTGACGTGGCAGAAGACAGAAGACTTTTTGAAAGGCTTTTAAGAGAACTTGACATCCCTCAGGCTAAAGGTACAGCAGTTACAAACCTAAAAGATGCTATTAAAGCAGCAGAAGAAATAGGATATCCTGTACTGGTAAGACCTTCTTACGTAATTGGTGGAAGGGCTATGCAGATTGTGTATGATGAATCTGAACTGCGAGCTTATGTAGAAGAAGCCGTATCATTATCATCAGAGTATTCTATTCTCGTTGATCAGTATATAGAAGGTAAAGAAGTTGAAGTTGACGCTATATGTGATAGGGAAGATCTCTTAATCCCTGGTATTATGGAGCATATTGAGCGAACAGGAGTTCACTCAGGCGATAGTTTCTCTGTTTATCCTGCTCAAACTTTATCTCAGAATATTATAGACACAATAGTAGATTATACCAAGAGAATAGCCAGAGCCCTTCAGGTTTCCGGGCTGTTAAATATTCAATTTGCAATAAATAACGACATTGTCTATGTGATAGAAGCCAATCCAAGAGCTTCAAGAACAGTACCAATATTGAGCAAAGTCACCAAAGTTCCTATGGTAAAGCTGGCTATTAAAGTTATTCTTGGTGATAAACTCAAAAATCTTGGATACGGAGTAGATTTATTGCCAACTACTGAACTTATAGCTGTTAAAGCCCCTGTATTCTCGTTTCAGAAATTAAAAGACGTGGATGTAGCTCTTACTCCTGAGATGAAATCCACAGGCGAAGTCCTTGGAATAGATACTGATTATGAAAAAGCACTTACAAAAGCTTTCTTAGGAGTAGGTTTTAAGTTCCCGAATGCAGGAACAATCCTTATATCACTAAGAGATAAAGATAGAGAAGAAGCTGTTTCTATTGTAAAAGAATTTCAACAGTTGGGATTTAATATTGCAGCCACTGATGATACTGAGGAAGTTTTTAAACGCTATGGGCTAAAAGTTGAACTGATAAATAAAGAAGCTGTGGATATAGTGCAGGAAAGAATCAAGCAAAAAGAAATATGTATGGTCATTAATACGCCAACCATAGGAAAAGATCCAAAACGATCAGGTTTCCAAATTCGTTCTATGGCAGAAAACTATAAAATACCGTGTTTCACGTCTTTAGATACAGCAAACGCATATCTTATAGCGATGAAAACATTGAATAAAAATGAAAAACTCACTTATGAAACCATAAATTTTTATATGAAATCTGACTCAAAAGTTAGTGTGTAATTCTTATTTAGTTATTTGCTTTAAATGTATTAAGGAATCATTTGATCGACAGTCATGATAAGAATTCCGGTTGCGCCTAGTTGTTTTAGTTTATCTATACTGTCATAAATTTGTTTTTTCTCAACTACCACGTGGATAGCAACCATGTCTTCATTTCCTAATAGTCCTATAATGGTTGGTGCATTTAAACCGGGCAGGAAGTTCTTGATTTCATCAAGAGAAGCTTTTGGAATATTTGCCATTAAATATTTCTTTTCTTCTGCATCCATTGCTGATTTTATGGCTCTAACAAATGCTTTAACCTGATTTTCTTCATTTTTTAATACATCAGGCCTTGCTATAACCACAGACTGAGAGCACAAGATTTCGCCTATTATCTTGAGTTTATTGACTTTAAGAGTTGTGCCCGATGAGGTTATATCAACAATAATATCGGCTAGGCCAAGCTGAGGAGTGACTTCAGTTGCCCCTGAAACCTCTGTTATATGAACATTTTTACCTAATTTATCAAAAAATCTTTTAGTTAAGTTAGGAAAAGAAGTGGCTATCTTGGCTCCGTCAGGAATGTCGTCGGGACTATTGTAAGGGGCTTCTTCTTTTGTGGCAATAACCATTTTGCAGTGCCCAAAGTTTAAATCAAGAATAGTTTCAACTTCCGCTTCAGTTTCCTGAACCACATCGTAGCCTGTAATACCTAAATCAGTGACTCCATCCTGTACAAAATTTGGGATATCCTGAGTTCTGACAAATATTACTGTATAATTACCATCATGAGTGCTGGCATAAAGGCTTCTCTCTTTTTTAGTGATGGTTAACCCGGCTCTTTGAAGGAGATCAAAGATATCATCTGATAGACGCCCTTTATTCGGAATAGCAATTTTAAGTCCATTCATTTTCATATTCCCGCTATTACCTATTATTTCTTATAAAGCTTATCATGAATTGCAGCTTTTTAGAATTATTGCTCGTTAAATACTTCTTGAGTAGGCAAAAAAAAATTCTGCGGGATGCAGAATTTGATTAAAGGGACATCTGTATGTAGCAAGTTGTGGGTTTGAGGCTGGGTTATAGTATTAGTGGGAAACCTTTATTTCTATGTTTAATCTGGTTAAAACTCTTTCTAAATCGTAGGTAAGATCAGGTTTTCTATTAAAAATTTTTCTACTGGTTTCTTTTAATTGCTTAATTAAAGCTAAGTTAACTGAATTAGCTTGATTTGTATCCATTTGCTATCTCCAATCTATCTCTTTTGCTAGTGTGGTTTTTATCTTGTCCTCTTGTATATATAAAGTAAATATCTTTTAAATAATTGCCTTTTTGTTTTAAAAATATTAACTTTTGTTAAGTCATACTAAAAAACCCTAGTGGCCTAGGATTTAGGGTCATTATTTGAGTTTTAAAAATAAATTAGTATATACCCGATATATACTAATTTATAAATAATATATTAAATCCTTGAAATGATTGATTATTTAAGTTGAGAATGATTATTTTCCGCTTAACTGACCGCATGCTGCAAGAATGTCAGAGCCTCTCTCAAGTCTCACAGTTACTTTCTTGCCTGACTGTTCCAGAATATACTTAAACATATTGATTTTTTTAGGTGATGAAGTTTTAAAATCTTTTCTGTTCAAAGAATTATAAGGGATTAAATTTATATTACAATTAAGACCTTTAAGTAGGCTAATTATCTCCTCAGCATGCTCAGGGCTGTCATTTATTCCCTCAATCAGTACATATTCTATAGTTACTCTTCTTCCTGTTTTACTCGTCAGAAAATGTAAAGCCTTTATGACTTCTTCAATATGATATTTCTTTTCTATAGGTATAAGCTTTTCTCTAAGCTCATGATTTGGGGCATGAAGGGATAATGCTAATGTTAGCTGACGGTTCTCATCTGCTAGTTTGTAAATCTGAGGAGCAATTCCGCTTGTTGAAATTGTGATTCGCCTCATGCCAATTTCCAGCTCAGAATTCAGCACATGAAGTGACTTTAGTACTTCATCAAGATTTAATAAAGGTTCACCCTGCCCCATATAGACAACATTTGTTACGATTAAGCCCGTATCCCTTTGAATAGTGAGTATTTGATCAACAATTTCTTTTGCGCTCAGATTTCTGATAAGTCCTTTTTCACCTGTAGCGCAAAAAACACACTTAACAGGACAGCCAATTTGGCTGCTGACACAGGCAGTTAAATTTGGCCTGTTATCAAAACGCATTAAAACCGTTTCTACCACATTGCCATCAGGGAATTCCAGCAGATATTTAATTGTACCGTCTTTACTAATAAGCCTTTGCTTGATTTTTGTATCTGATATTTGAGCAATTTCATTTAATTTAGCCCTGAATTCTTTTGATAAATTTGACATTTGATCAAACTCAGGAACGCTTTTTTTGTATAGCCAATAATGCAGCTGTTTTGCCCTAAATTTTGGCTCATTATTATCTGCCACGAACTTTTCAAGCTCGCTTAGAGTCATACCTGCTAATATAGTTTTTTTGTCTACCGTATTCATAGCCTTATTCGATCATAATAATTAATACCTATATTATCATGACCAAAATAAATCAATATTGTTGCTTATAAACTTATTTAATTTGAATTCCTTATCTTTTTGATAAAGGTCTTATTAGATTATATTAAAATTGAGTATTAGCCTTCCAATAACAAGCCGCCTTGTGTTGTTATTTTGTCTTTGCTGCCAGCTACTTGATTATAAAGATTTGAAGTTTTAATATAAAAAGTTGATAGGTCTTCAACACTTAGCTTAGCACCTTTTTCAAGAGTGATTGATGTGTTTTCTCCATCTGATTTTCCCAATTCACAACCACTGCCTCCTGATACGCGCATCATTGCATTATCAGCTAAAGTTTTTACAGAGGTATAACCAGGCTTTTTAAGAATTAGACAGCTATTACCATCTACCCTATCAATATTAATATTGTTATAGGTTTCTCCTTTTTCAAAATCTTTGAATGGGCCAATACCAGGTTCATTTCGAGTTAATAATGTAATAGAATTTCTAGGGAATAAAGCAGAAAAAGAATGAGGATCTTCCATTACTTTTAGTGAAGCAGTATTACTTTCCAGATTTATTTTGACTTCTTCTTTTTTGCCATTTTCGTCAAGTTTTGTTGCTGTACCGTAGATTCCTTTAAAGCTTAGTGAATTATTATTGAAATGTGAAATTTTCATAAAATTTCTCTCCTTAAAAATTACCTTATATAATTTAAAGCTTCTAAAAATAAAAGTTGATAGTTAACTTGAATTGCTAATTAATTTTAGTGTCCATAAAAAATAAATATTATTATATAAGGCCAAACTACATATAGTTTGGCCTTATAGCAAAGCGATTCTATTTTATTTATAAGTTATTTACTATTTTTTTCAGGCATTAATTTTATGTGCAACTCTTTTAACTGATCTTCTGATGCAACTGCAGGTGAATCTGTCATAAGGCATTTTGCCTGACTGTTTTTTGGGAATGCAATTACATCTCTGATAGAAGCTGTACAGGATACAAGTGCTATCAATCTGTCTAAACCTAAGGCAATACCACCATGAGGAGGGGTGCCGTATTTAAAGGCTTCTATCATAAAGCCAAATTTTTCTTTAATTTCTTCTTTTGATAATCCGAGAATTTCAAATACCTTTTGCTGAAACTCAGGATTATGTATTCTGATACTACCACCACCAAGCTCATTTCCATTGTATACAATGTCATAAGCCTGTGCACGGCATTTTAAAGGATCAGTTTCAAGATAAGTAACATCTTCAGGGTGTGGTGATGTAAACGGATGGTGAACTGCTACATGTCTTTGGCATTCTTCATTCCATTCAAACATTGGGAAGTCAACCACCCATAATAGATTATGTTTTGAAAGATCAATAAGATTAAGTTTGCTTCCAAAGTGAAGTCTTAGTCTGCCAAGTGCATCAAACACCACATTAGCTTTATCTGCAACGAAAAATACTACATCACCAGGATTAGCATGGGCTCTTTGCTGAATTTGTCCAATTTCCTGTTCTGTAAGATGTTTTAGAACAGGTGATTTAATTGTGCCATCAGGATAATACGTAATCCAGGCAAGCCCTTTTGCTCCATATGATACTACCAGATTTCTAATATCATCCATCTCTTTTCTGCTGTAACCGGAAATATCAGGTACGCATATAGCTCTAACAGTTCCACCGCTCTTAACCTGATCGGCAAAAGCTGCAAAACCGCTATTTTCCATAATATCGCTTACATCGATGAGTTTTAAGTCAAACCTTGTATCAGGTCTATCTGAACCGTATGTTTCCATAGATTCTTTATGGGTGATACGAGGGAAAGGAGCTGATACATCAATCCCTGCCATCTTAAATGATTTTGTTAACAGTCCTTCTATAACATCTATAATATCTTCCTGATCGACAAAGGACATTTCAATATCAACCTGAGTAAATTCAGGCTGTCTGTCTGCTCTTAAATCTTCATCTCTAAAGCAGCGAGCAATCTGATAATATCTTTCAATACCGCCTACCATCAAAAGCTGCTTAAATATCTGCGGTGATTGTGGTAGAGCATAGAATTTAGAAGGGTGCACACGGCTTGGAACCAGATAATCTCTGGCACCTTCTGGTGTGGTTTTGATTAAAACCGGAGTTTCAACTTCTATAAATTCTTTTTTATTAAGATAACTTCTAATTTCTGAAGTAATAAGGTGTCTTAACAATAATTTATTTTGTACTTTTGGTCTTCTGATATCGAGATATCTATATTTTAGGCGAAGATCCTCGTTTATATCCTGATCATCATTGATAATAAATGGAGGTAACTTTGATTCATTCAGGATTTCTACTTTATCAGGATAAATTTCTATTTCACCTGTTAAAAGATTAGGATTATTAGTTTCTGCTGGTCGGAGGGTGACCGTGCCTGTGACATGTATTACAAATTCATCTTTTAACTGTTCAAATATTTTATGCACATCAGGGTTTTTAACGGGATCAGAAACTATTTGAACTATGCCTGTTCTATCTCTGACTTCAACAAAGACAATCCCGCCTAAATCTCTGATAGTAGAAACCCATCCGGCAATGCTGACCTGCTTGCCTGCATCTTTTGCTGAAAGATTGCCGCACCAATTTGTTTTTAATTTTGTTAGTCTAGTATTATCCATATTATCAATTGTCACCATTTGTTATTTCACTTCCACTCGTATTAAACACTAAAAACATAAGTATTGCTAATTAACTAATTAACAGGAAATGATACCCAAGAGCCAATACGACTCCTAATAAGCCGCCCATAATAACTTCAATCGGGGTATGTCCTAATAATTCTATCAGCCTTTCTGAAGTATGTCTCGGGTATTTTTCAGAATATACTTCATCAACTATTTTATTTAAAACAGCAGCCATTTTTCCGGCTGATCTTCTTAATCCTGCTGCATCATACATAACAACAAAAGCATAACCAAGAGCAATGGCAAATTCTACTGACTTATAACCATTAATAACTGCCACACTGGTACTTAAAGCTATAACAAATGCGCTGTGGCTGCTTGGCATGCCGCCTGTTTCAGTAAGAATTTTAAAATTTATCTTTTTATTATTCATGTAATAAAAAATGAGTTTTAGAAACTGCGCTACAAAAGCGGCTATCATTGCCGAAAATATCACTTCCAGACTTGTATTTGCTATCATTAATCCATTACCTTCAATGCAATACTACCAGCTATTCCAATTAACAAAGGGGTATCAAGTTTATTATCTATGAGTATTTGCTGTGCTTTGGAGCACAATTGTTCGACCTCTTCTTTTGACTGACTTAATCCAAACAATGATGGGTGAGTATTTTTCTTTGCCAGTTTATCCTTGCCGGGAGTTTTTCCAAGAGACTCTTTTGTTCCTGTTATATCAAGAATGTCATCAGCAATTTGGAAAGCATAGCCAACAAGTCGACCATACTCAGTTAATATTTCCAATTGCTCATCAGTAGCCTGAGATAATAAAGCTCCGGATCTCATAGCAAATTTAAACAGTTCACCTGTTTTATGTGTATGAATATAATTAAATGTAGGAATATCTATTTCTTTATTTTCCGAATCTATATCAATGACCTGACCGCCAATCAAACCTAATGCCCCTGCAGCTATTGCAAGTTCTTCTAATACTTGAAATAAAAGATCTCTGTCAACATATGCAGGAGTATGTTGAATTATTATTTGAGGCGCGTATGATAACAGCGCATCACCTGCAAGTACTGCAAAAGCTTCTCCATAAACTTTATGATTGGTTAATCTGCCTCTTCTATAATCATCATTATCCATACAGGGTAAATCATCATGAATAAGACTCTGAGCATGGATCATTTCAATAGCACAGGCTGTCGGGATAACATTTTCAATATTTCCACCACAGGCTCTGGCACTTTCAAGAGCAAGAACAGGACGAATTCTTTTGCCGTCTGATAAAGTGGTATAACGCATAGATTCCCATATAATCTGAGGATATCTGATTTCAAGATATTTCTCTAAATATGTATTAATCAGTTTTTTATTTTCCTGAAGCGCTTCTACTAAGTTAGAATCTTGCTGTTGTACGATTTTCAAGCGTCTACCCTTATGCTATCTTAATCTTGTGAATCTTCTTCATTATTATAATATGTATTATCCAAAATTGAAATAAGATTCATTTTTTGTTTTTGAGTTTTTCTTGATTGTTCTCTTGCCTGTGTGTTTATTTTTACTATTTTAACTTTACTTTTATTACGTGTATCTAAGGTTTTAAATCTTTCTTCAACTTTATGTCCTGAATAAGTAATCTTCTCCTTATATTCCAGGGCTTCATTTACAAAAATTCTATAACTTTCATAACGTGAAGGTGCAATTTTATCGATGTTTACGAGTATATTACAACCATCCTCGGATAAATGCAGACAATCAGAAAAATAACAATCCTGAGAAAGATTTTTAATTTCTTCAAAGAGCCCATTTATAACATCAGGAAATACATTATCAAATTTGAGATAACTAAAACCGGGAGTGTCAGCCACTACCGCCATTTTATTTTCATCAAGAGGAATATCAAGAAGTTCGATATGCCTTGTAGCATGGGTTCCTCTTAGGGTTTTTGCACTTACCTGCTTTGTTTTTAAGCTCAAACCCGGATGAAGCTTATTTAATAAACTTGACTTGCCTACTCCTGAAGTTCCGCATAATACTGATCTTTTTTCTTCAAGAACTCTTTTGAATTCTTCTATTCCCATGCCTGTTTTAGCAGAAGTAAAAACTATTTTGTATCCTAATGGTTCATATATTGAAATTATTTGTGATTTAATCTCTTCCTTGTTTTCAATATCTGCCTTATTAATACATATAATAGCAGGGATATTGTAAAGTTTTGCATGTGCCAGATACCTGTTTAACTGGATAAGATCCAATTCTGGTTGAAATAAAGCTGCTACTATAATTATTTGATCAATATTTGCTATTGAAGGGCGTGGAATAAAGTTATTTCTTTCAAGAACTTCTGTAATTACAGCTTGATTAGAGTCAAAATTAACTTCAGCAAGACGTACTGAATCACCGACGAAAACTTCAGCTTTTTCTTTTTTTAATTTTTCTCGAATTTTACACTCAAAAATTATCCCGTCAGTCCTGACGTAGTAAAAGTTTGAGTGAATTTTGATTATATCTCCAATCAAAAATATTTCCTTTATCGATTACTTTTTGTGAGCGGTATATAATTTATATTATCTGATATGACCTATAAAGGGCAATAATATTTAGATCGATCAGTCAGACTTGTTTATTATTCTTTATACATGAGTATTAAAATGAAAAAAATAGTTAATATCATTCTGATATTTTTAGTAGCATTCTTCATTATTTCTTCGGATATTCATTCCAAAGAGCTTTGTGATTGTTATGGTAGCTGTATAGATATTTATCCAAGAGATGTCAGCTCAAAGATAAAGAAACAAATTAAAGTTAGAGATGGCTATAATTATAATGATAAAGTCGATATAGACCACAGATTACCCTTGTGCCTTGGTGGTACAAATGATAAAGATAATCTACAAGCTCTTACAGAAGAACAGCACGATAAAAAAACCGAGCATGATATGTTTTTATTATATTTTATTCGCAATTGCTTCATGACAATAGACGAAGCCCAGTATGAAGCAGTAAACTACCAGGAGTACATTGAATAATCAATCTAAATCCAGCCCCTTCATATATACAAA
>DNSU01000078.1:0-134 GCA_003499585.1 Cyanobacteria bacterium UBA9579
GTTGCAAAATTCAAGAAAAATTAAAAGCCCTTAAGTATTAAAATTACCAGACAATCTTTGCTATTAGATATGTTCCAGAATTTTATCAGCCAACTCATCAGGATTTCCCTTAATATATAGAATTTTACTTTTAG
>DNSU01000078.1:187-2724 GCA_003499585.1 Cyanobacteria bacterium UBA9579
ATATATAGAATTTTACTTTTAGATTTTTCTCCACTTACTATTTCTATAGAAGTTTTAGGCACACCAAGTAGTTTAGAAAGGAACTTCACGCATTTCTCATTTGCTTTCCCTTCAATAGGCGGTACATCAAGTTTTATTCTTAATATATCATCGATAGTACCTGCAATTTCACACCTTGAAGAGTTAGGAATTACTTTTACGCTAATCTTAATCCCATCTGAAAGTTTGGTTATTTTAAGTTTTTTGGCGTCTTTATTATTCATTCTATAGCTTTTATTTACAATAAAGAGTAAAATATATAAGGAAAATATTATAATTATAAGTTAAATCAGCGTTTTGAATATATGAACAGTAGATCAATATTAGACCAATTAGATTCTATCTTAAAAGAGCAGCATAGGCCAGAGGAAGAAATAAAGAAAATTCGCTCAGCTTATGATTTTGCTGCCTCCTGGCATAAGGGGCAGTATAGAATCAGTGAAGAACCTTATATTGTACATCCTGTAGAAGTTGCAAATATATTGGCAAACTTACAGGCTGATACCGATACGATTTGTGCAGCTTTATTACATGACATTCTTGAAGATACGGATACTAAACCTGAACAAATAAAAGAATTATTCGGAGAAGATGTGCTTAACCTTGTTAATGGTGTTACCAAGTTAAGTAAATACAGTTTTAATTCTAAAGAGGAGAGACAGGCAGAAAATTTCAGGAAAATGTTCCTTGCAATGGCTGAAGATGTAAGGGTTATCTTTCTAAAATTAGCTGACAGACTTCATAATATGAGGACACTTAATTATATGGCGCCTCATAAGCAGAAGGAAATCGCTCAAGAAACTGTCGAAATATTCGCTCCTCTTGCTAATAGATTAGGAATGGGTAAAATCAGAGCTGAGCTTGAAGACCTTTCTTTAAGATATCTCAATCCTGAGAAGTATTTTGAGATAGCTCAACTGGTAGCACAGAGCAAAGCAGAGAGGGATCTGACCGTTCAGGCAATCATTGACAAGATTAATTCCAGCCTTAAGAACATGAATATTGAGGCTGTGATTACTGGTAGAGCGAAAAATTATAACAGTATATATAATAAAATGACCAGACAACAGAAGTCCTATCAAGATTTGTATGATATTACAGCTGCCAGGATTGTTGTTGATAATGAAAAAGAATGCTATGAGGTTTTAGGGGTAATACACTCGGCATTTAAACCAATACCGGGCAGGTTTAAAGATTATATAGCAATGCCAAAGAGTAACTTATACAGGTCATTGCATACATCAGTTATAGGTCCTAGAGGAAAACCTCTGGAAGTGCAAATCAGGACTCACGAAATGCACGATGTAGCTGAATTTGGTATTGCAGCCCACTGGAGATACAAGGAATCAGGTGGTTCTACAAGGTCAAGTTCTGATGTTGATATGAAGTTTTCCTGGTTAAGAAAGCTGATTGAGTTTCAACAGGACATAAAAGATGCTCAGGAATATGTAAATAGTGTAAAGTTAGACCTTTTTTCAGATCAGGTATTCGTATTTTCTCCTAAAGGAGATGTTATAGACCTTCCAAGTGGGGCTACACCCATTGATTTTGCGTATAGAATTCACACAGAAGTCGGGCACAAATGCGTAGGAGCTTTAGTGAATGGGCGTATAGTATCTCTGGATAGTAAACTTAAAAATGGTGATATTATAGAGATATTGACCAGCAAACAGGCAAAGCCTCGTCTTGGCTGGATTAATATAGTTGTAACCAATCAGGCACGCAATAGAATTCGTCAATGGTTTAAGAAGAATCTTAGAGACGATAATATTTCTCAGGGAAAAACTAATCTGGAGCTGGAAGTTGGCAAGGCTGCATTTGAAGATCATGTGAAATCAGGCAAATTGCTTGAAGTTGCAGGCCAGCTTAGCTATCCTACAGAGGAAGATCTTTATGCTGCTTTAGGTTACGGGGAACTCTCTATCACAAAAGTAACTAATAAGCTCAAATCTGCTGAGATTGTTCCGCAAGTCCGATATGCCCGATCTACTTCCAAAAAAGGTAATCAGGTTATTGAGGGGCTTGAAGGAATGTTGTATCATTTATCCAAATGCTGTGCTCCAGTTCCTGGTGAGCCTATTGTTGGTGTTGTGACAAGAAGTAGAGGTGTCAGTGTTCATAGGGAAGAATGTAAAAGTCTTAATACAGTCGATTCTGAAAGGATAATGTACATTAATTGGGCTCAAACTGATACTACAAGAGTTTATGTTACAAAAATACTTGTCGAGGTTATTGACAGGCTTGGTGTATTTAAAGATGTGTTAGGTAAAATATCTGATCACAGGGCAAATATAACCAGTGCTAATATTAAAACCAGAAATAAGACCTTTGCTTTAATAGAAGTAGAGATAGAAATTACTGATATAGAACATTTAAATAAAATCACTTCCAGTATTACCAGTGTAAGTGATGTTGTCTCTGTAAAACGCCAGCAATCCACCGTTCAAAGAAGCAGTCATTAATTAGTTTATTCATAAAATACAGGAATTAATTCTGTT
>DNSU01000113.1 GCA_003499585.1 Cyanobacteria bacterium UBA9579
TCTAGTTTATTAAGTTCTTCCGGTGGAATATTAGCTCCACGCCAGTCTGATCCCTGATCCATTCCCCACATTTGTTCTGTTACAGGATGCCAGTCAAAACCAATAGTATTACGAAGCCCTGTTGCATAAATTTGACAGTTTGTTCCATCAGGCTGCATCTTTAAAATGCTGGCATATTTGGGGTTATTTTCCACACAGGCATTGCAACTACTGCCTACAGAAACATAAAGCATGCCATCAGGCCCAAAAGCCAGTGTCCTATTAGGATGTTGTTCTCCCGGTGGCATGGTGCAGGGTAACTTGTTAAGACTTCCAATATTGCCCTGTTCATTAATTGAAGCGTTATATATCTCTGTTGGAGTTGCTAAATAAAGCTTATTATTATGTATAGTTATCCCGTGAACTTCTTGTAATCCGGATACTACGATATCTTTTTGATCAGCTGTACCATCATTATTAGTATCACGTAATTTTATCACATTACCCGCATCAGGTTGTGTTATATAAACAGTACCGTAATTATTTACAGCTATCATTCTTGGATTTTCAAGACCTTTAGTAAAAACATTAATCTGAAATCCTTCCGGCAATTTTAATTGCTTTAGTAAATCTTCACTAAATGGTCTTTGTTGCGGCGTATATGCTGCGACTCTGCCTTCCGGTTCCTGCTGGTTTTCCTGTATTTGACAGGAAATTATGTTAATTAACAGTAAAACCCCTATTATAGTTAAGCTAAAGTGTTTCATATTACTGCCTCAATTTAGATAATACCTGTTATTAAGCCTATGGCAATTCCAAAAAGGAAGATAAAGATTATCACTCTAATTAGTTTTATAGTTACTTTTTTTATGAAGAAACTTGCAATAAACGAGCCTAAAATAGCTGATAAACTTGCTGCTGCTAAAAGAGGAATTCTACCAACTAATTCTGATATTGGAAATCCGACACCATACACAATAATACGGGTAATATCGACTAAAGCTGCAATAACCATATTCGTTCCAATAAACTCTGTTTTACCTAAATTTGCCTGAATCAAAAATGCACTGCGAAATGCTCCCTGATGTCCTGAAATGCCTCCAAAGAAACCGCTTAAAATCCCGCCAAGGGTAAAATGCTCTTTTTTCATTGAAAAAACTTTATACTGTGGAATAAATTCCAGTACAACAAAGAACATAATGAGTATTCCAACGATAAACTTAATAAGTTCAACGTGAAATGGATATCCAAAAATTTGATAATTAATAAACAGATTTAATCTTGTTACTACAGATAAAATATACGCACCGACAATAGCAGCCAGAATTGCAGGTATTCCAAATTTTAATACAACTTTTCTATTTGCAAATTTTACTAACAAAGCTGATCTAAACAGGCTGTTTGCAAGATGAACTACAGCCGTTAGTCCTATAGCTATATTAACTGGGAAAAATATGGCTAATACAGGCATTAACATAGTGCCAACTCCAAACCCTGCAAACAGGGTTAGTCCTGCAATCATAAATGAAGCAAAACAAATCAATAAAAATTCCAACAATTTGACCTCATATTGAACTTATCCACCATTTACATTGTCATTGCATTATTGGCAATTTTCTATCCACACAAGGTCAAATTTGTACTAAAAATATCCATATCCTTTCTTGCACTCTGTTACCCATCTTACTTTGATAATGAATATGAGAATCCCCAGAGTCAGCAGAGTTGCAAAAATGCCGGGAGCAGAAGTTCCAAAGAATTGAAATAGAAAGCCCCCGAGGATAGGAGCAATAATCCTTGAGAATGTATCAAGTGAAGAAGAAATACCAAGCATTTCACCAACTTTATCTTTATCAATAGACTTACTTATTATGCTGCTAATCACAATTTCATAAATTCCTCCGGATAACGACAAAGGAATAAGAATAAGAAGAAGCATAAATATATTTTGCGTAAGTGCCCATCCCATCAGGGAAAAGCTCATTAATACCGTTGAAGCAAGTACAAGAGACCTTTCTGGAAATATATTTAGTAATTTTCCAACTAAATAACCCTGTACAAAAACTATTAAAACTCCGATATAAGCGAACATATACCCTATAGCCTGCGCACTTAGTCCAAATCTATACTGTGAATATAAAGAAAATGTTGCCTGAAAAATAATGAATGCAAAGCCGAATACCGCATCTATACTAAACAAAGCTGTAAGTTTCCTACTTTGCAAGATGGGTCTTATATCAGGAATTATTGAGATACTTTTTTCCGTCAGGGTCTTAGTCCTTTTATTCAGTGATTCAGGCAAAAACAGATAAATTGCTATCAGATTTAAAAATGAAACACCTGCTGCAACAAGGGCCGGGGTTGCTATTCCCCATATACTTAAAACCCCGCCTAAAAACGGGCCAACTATAAAACCAAGTCCAAACGTAGCTCCCAATAGCCCGAAGCTTTTAGATCGTTCTTCTTCCTTTGTTACATCACTTATATAAGCTTGGGCAACTGCGTAATTGCTTCCTGTCATACCTGAAATTATCCTGCCTGCAAAAAGCATAAAAATTGAATTTGCCAGCCCAAACATCAAAAATCCTATAAAATCCCCAACAGTACTGATCATTAATGCCAATTTGCGGCCATATGTATCCGATATTTTCCCAAAAATAGGCACAGCTAAAAATTGTGCCAATGCATATGAAGCAAATAAAAAGCCAATGGTTGTGGCACTTGCCCCAAAAATTTCAGCATAAAAAGGTAAAAGGGGTAGAATAAACCCAAATCCTACTATATCTACAAAAATTACTATAAGAATAGGTATTATGCGTTTATTAAACACTTTACACCTTTAACCCGGCTATTATACAAGACACCATAGCAAAGAATAGTCTATTTATAAACCTAATTCTACCCCATTATCGACAATTTTTAATGTTATCTAAGATGCAGGGTAATATATAAAGTAGTTGGCTTACTTGTTTATCCTAAGTTAAAATTATTCAGTAGTTAAAGTCTCCATATTTTTAGCAAAGAGGATTTTATTATGTCTCAGTCCGATAAGAAGTTTATATTTGCAATGACATGCCCTGATACAGTTGGTATAGTAGCTGCAGTTACCGGCTTTATTTCTGAGCATGGAGGTTTTATTTGCTCATCCTCTCATTATGGAGACCCTGTAACAGATAAATTTTTTATGCGTACGGTCTTTCAATCAGTTGAATCAAAAATAAAAGATATAGAAAGCCTTAAAAAGAAGTTTCAGCCTATAGCAGATAAATATTCTATGCAGTGGGATATACATGATAATAACTATAAACCCCGCATTTTAATTGCTGTATCAAAATTCGGACACTGTTTAAATGATTTACTACATAAAACAAGAACCGGTCAAATTCAAGTAGACATTCCTGCTGTAGTATCAAATCATCCTGATATGCGTGAAATTGTTGAATGGTACAAAATACCTTTTTATCATTTACCTGTAACCTCTGAAACAAAGAAGCAACAGGAAGATAAAATAGTAAAAATGGTTAATGATTTGGATATTGATCTGGTAGTCCTTGCTAGATATATGCAGGTTTTATCTCCAGAACTTACTGAAATACTCAGTGGGCGATGCATTAATATACATCACTCATTTTTACCAAGTTTTAAAGGTGCTGCTCCATACCAACAAGCCTACAGCCGTGGAGTTAAAATTATAGGAGCAACAGCTCATTATATAACCTCTGAACTCGATGAAGGGCCGATTATTGAACAATCTGTAGAAAGGGTTGATCACTCCTGTTCACTTGAAGACATTATTAATACCGGCCGTGATATCGAAACAATGGTATTATCAAGAGCTGTAAAATGGCATATTGAACATCGTGTTTTATTAAACGGTAATAAAACAGTAGTGTTTAAGTAATTAATTAGCTTGAATGGACCACTGGAATGTATGTTCTTTTTTATTCCAGATATAAGCATTCCCGCATTTGCAATTTACTTTAGGATTTAAATTTATGTGATTAGAAAGATATGGTTTATCTGACCCTTTAAATTTGTAGCCTTTGTTACATTTAGGACATTTAACTTCAAGATCCATAATTGCCTCCCCTTTAATATTAAGGACAGCGTAAAATAAATAAGAGCCTGTCTGGCTAAAAATGTAAAAATCAAGATATAGAATCTTTACAGGCTCTATTTTTGGACTGCGGTTAAAGCTGCACCATTAAACTCAAT
>DNSU01000003.1 GCA_003499585.1 Cyanobacteria bacterium UBA9579
CTGAAAATCCTTCCTTCTATACTCAGACAGACTCATTAATTTCAGTTAAAAAATGATCCTGCTTAAGGGTAAAACTTAGGAAAGTCAAAAGCTTTTCTTCGATAATAGCAGGATTCTCACCTAATTGAATAGAGATTAATCCTTGAACTATCATTTCTTTAAGCATTATTTCTTCTCTAAGTCTCATTTTTAACTTACCTGCAATTGGTAAGAATATCAGATTCGCTAATCCTACCCCATACAAGGTTGCAACAAAAGCTGTAGCTATTCCATGCCCTAATTGAGAAGGATCCTCGAGATTTCCCATAACTTGAATCAAACCTAACACAGCGCCTACAATCCCAAAAGTAGGAGCAAACCCGCCAAATGCCTCGAAGATTCTTGAGCTCTGTACTCCATGTTCTTCTTCAAGGCTAACTTCTGTTGTTAAAATATCATGAAGTAATTGAGGATTGTTAGTATCAATGGCTAATTGAACACCTCTTCTCAGAAAATTATTTTCTATCTGAGGGACTATATTTTGCAGGGCTAATACTCCATCTTGCCTTGCCAGCCTTGCTATTTCCATTAATTGCGCAACTACTCTTAAGGTATCTTCCTGATCATTAACAAATACTTTTCTAATAGACCTGAAAGCAGCCATTATTGAAGGCAGTGAAAAATTTAAACACACTGCTCCAAAAGTCCCGCCAATAACAACCAGAGCAGCAGAAGGCTGTAAAATCGTCAAAAACGAGTTAGACTCTATAGCCTGAGCCCCTAAAATGGCAGTAACCCCTATTATTATACCTATTATACTTGCTATATCCACTCTTATTCCGTCCCCAATATTTTCTGAAACTACTATCCCAAGTCAATTAAATAAACAAATACTTATATTTAAGAGTAACAATTACTCATAATTAGAATACTTTCACATGTCAATTCTTATCATCCACTAAAAAAAGTATTTAAAGCCTCTAAAAAGAGGCTTTAAAATTTGGGTAGTATTATATTTAATTCTGATAATTTTAACCAATATCCAATTGAAGCAAAAGTTTCAGTGATGAGCATCACCAAAACATTTTAATGTTTTTACCATTTGGTATTTATTTTATCCCACTTTCTCAGATCAGGGATTCCGGGTTGGTTTATATACCAGTTCCATAATTTAATTAAACTTTTCTTCACTGTTTCTTGAATTTCTACTTTTTCTACAATTTTAGAAGCAGAATTTATAGCCTTTTCCGGGACATTTAATTGAGCAACTTTTGAAGGAATATATGTTGGAAGTTTAGTAATAATCATATTTATCTCTTATATTTTTCATGATATATAAAACTTCTAAAAAATTTTATTGCTATTTTTTTTAACAATATTCTCTATACTGGTAGTTAAATAAGAACAAATTTTTTATAGTATTCTTATCTTATGATCAAAGAAATTGAAGAAAAAATTCAAAATTTCTTAGAGAAGTACAATCTTCTTAATCCAGAAAATACTCTACTGGTAGCCTTTTCTGGTGGAATAGATTCTCTTTGCCTAATAGATGTGTTATTTAAACTCTCAAAACAGTATAATTTTCAGTTGATTGCTGCTCATCTCAATCATAATTGGCGTGGACTCGAATCCAGTATGGAAGAAGAAAGAGCTAAAGAGTACTCTATAGCCAGGAACATAACTTTTTACAGTGAAACACTTCCTGAAAATCTTCCTCATACAGAACTGGAAGCAAGAAATCAAAGATACGAGTTTTTCAACAGGGCTTCTAAAAAATTCAACGCTACAGCGATACTTACAGGACATACATTAACAGATCAGGTTGAAACTGTTTTATATAGAATCATTAAAGGAACAGGAACTATTGGACTAAAAGGAATTCCTGAAGTAAGATATCAGGATAATTTACCACCTATTTACAGGCCAATATTAACTATAACCAGAGATGGAACTCTTAAATACTGCGAAGAAAACAACCTTACCCCAAACATTGATACAAGTAATTTTAAAGAAGAATTTCTAAGGAATCGCATCAGATTAAGCTTGATTCCTGAATTAAAAACATATAACTCAAACATAGAAGAAGCAATATTAAGACTTTCAAAA
Source organism: Cyanobacteria bacterium UBA9579 (assembly GCA_003499585.1). GTDB lineage: Bacteria > Cyanobacteriota > Vampirovibrionia > Gastranaerophilales > UBA9579 > UBA9579. The sequence goes on from DNSU01000003.1 coordinate 2,086, forward strand.
GTATCAACAGATGCAGAAGAGTTGATCAATGAATATCTGGATCAAATAAAACCTGCAGTATATATAAAAGAGGATGAAATAAACACTCAAACTTTCATAAAATTCTCTCCCCCTGCTAAAAAAAGAATTATCCTGGACTTTCTTTATTCCAAAGGCATTGAATATGATTTTGAGAAAATTGATGAAGTTTTAAGCTTTATTGGAGAAAGTTCTAAGTTAAAATCAGGTAATACCCTCTCACTTACAAAAGATTGCTGGCTTTTTGTTTCCTGTGAAATAATTAAATTGATTCACTCAATCAGAGCTGACGTGATAAAATCATCTGTATTAGTTAACTTGAACGGAGAAACTTATCATCCGGAATTAAATAAAACCCTGAAAATAATTCCATGGGAAAAGCAAACAAAGCCTGATAGTTACCCTCCAGAAGCATCAAACACAGCTTATGTTGATTTAGGTAACATACAGGCGCCTCTTTATTTCAGAACCCGCAAAGAAGGCGACACAATTCAGCCTTTTGGCATGCCGGGAACAATGAAACTAAAAAAATATCTTATTAATAAAGGAGTTCCAGAATTTGAAAGAGATAAATTACCTGTTTTAGCTGTTAATTCAGAAGTCTTATGGATAACAGGCGTCGGAATAAGTGAAAAAATAAAAGTCAAAAATATACCAACACATATACTGGAAGTTAAGTAATAGAACCCTATTAAAGGAAGATTTGAGGTTAATATAAATGACAATTCTAGACAGAACTCAGGATCAATTAGCAACATTAATAAGTGAAGAACAGATACAACAGAGAATTAAAGAATTAGCGCACGAAATAAACATTGAATTTGCCGGCACACAGGAATTAGTGGTTGTTGGAGTTTTATGCGGCTCAATTCTTTTTCTATCTGATCTTGTTAAGCATTTAAATATACCGGTACAACTAGAATTTATAAGACTTTCAAGTTATGGAACAGAACAAACCTCTTCCGGTGAAGTAAAACCTGTTGATCTGACACTACCAAGTCTTGAAGGTAAAAATGTTTTAATAGTAGAAGATATCGTAGATACAGGATTAACAGCTACATTCCTGTTAGATTATATCAAAATCCAGCATAAAGCTGGTAAAATCAGATTTGTAACTCTGTTAAGCAAACTCTGCTCAAGAGTAAAACCGGTAAAAGTTGATTTCACAGGTTTTGAAATTGACGATAAATTCGTAGTCGGATATGGCCTAGACTACAAAGGCTTCTACAGAAATCTTCCATATGTAGGTTATTTTCCTCAATAGTGCCAAATCGCTGGAATAATTGAGAGTAGGATGGGTCTTCGACCCAAAAAATCTAAAATGAGTAAATATGATTTTACTGCAGTATTAATAGTTCCAACAGGAGTAGGTGCTTCTATTGGAGGATATGCCGGTGATGCATCATCGGTAGTTAACCTAATATCGAAAGTATGCCCTGTTATAACAAACCCAAATACAGTTAATGCTGCTGCTTTTTCAGGTATTAATGAGAATATTTTATACACTGAGGGCTTTGCTATAGATTCTTTCTTTAAAAGAGAAATAGCTCTAAGACCTCCCAAACACAATAAAATAGGAGTTATCTTCGATAAATCCATTCCAAAACCTGTTTTAAATGTCCATATAAATACAATGAATGCTGTAAAAACAGTTTATGGAATAGATACTTCTGACTGGATACAAACAGAAAAAGAAGTTGGTGTAGAATTTTCAATATCAGATAGCGGTATTTCAACGGGAAATATTAAAAACCCCGATACTTTGATCAATGCAGCTAAATCATTAGTTGACAAAGGATCAGAAGCTCTTGCTGTAGTATGCTATTTTGAAGAACCTGAAGATACTGAGTATTCTCAGGGAATCGGAGTTGATCCGGTTGGTGGGGTTGAAGCAGTAATTTCTCATATATTAACAAGAGAATTTAAAATCCCTGTAGCCCATGCCCCTGCTTTTGGAGAAAGCTGCCTTAAAATTCAGACAGAAATTGTTGACCCAAGAGCAGCAGCAGAATATATTACCCCAACATTTCTCCCCTGTATATTACTAGGTCTACATAATGCTCCAAAATTAATAGATATAAAAGAAGCTAATCAAGACGACATTACCTTAAACTCAATAAAAGCACTAATAATGCCTTATAATTGTCTTGGAAGCATCCCTGTACTAAAAGCTATAGAAAATAATATTCCTGTTTTGGCAGTAAAAGAAAATAAAACCATTCTTCATATAACAGCAAAATCACTTAATATAGAAAACAAAGTTATTGAAGTAAAAAACTACTCAGAAGCAGTAGAGTATTTACATACTCTAAAAGAATATATCTCCAAACAATGATCATTACAATTAATTAAACATCCAAACAAGCGTATTTTTATGATTTTTCTTTTGTTTTAGGCCCGCCATATTTATTGTATGCCTTCATAATTTCATCAGGATAGTTATTTCCATCTATAATCCCTGCAAAAACTTCTGCCACAAAATCACGAATGTTTCTTGTTGCATATGAACTAACTTTTTGAGTAACCAACATACTTAAATCCGATGGTAACTTATTTAATTCCGGGAACAGCAAGCTTTCCTTTTGTGATATATATTTATCGGGATTTTCCTTATAGTGTAAATAATGACCCATTTCATGATTTAGTACGTGATTAGAACTACTTGAACTGCAAATATTATTTTTAAAGTGATCTTTTAGAATTTTATCAATATCTTCCCATTTAAAACCTGGATTCAAGTAGATATTTTTAGGGTTTTCATACACAAAACACCCTGGACTTCTTTTCCCTTCACCTACAAACTGAGTATGATCCGAAATAACATTTGGAGGTAACTCATATCCTAATTTTTTTAAATTACATAAAGAATTTATAGTCTTATTAGCAAGAGCCAAATAATTTTTTTCTCTATCTGCCTGTCTTTTACTTTTAATTTTGTCTAATTTCTCTTTACTTTTAAGAAAATCAAATAAATTTTTCTTTTTATCAAAAGCTTCATCTCTTACTTGTAAGTTTACTCCCAGTTTTGTCTTTGAATATTTCTCTACTGCTTCCACACTGGAAAAATTTAATAAACTATTATTAATTACGAATATATCTTGATTTGAAGCATTATTGATTTGATATTGCTTAGAATCAATAGAGAAATTTACATCTTTAACTCTGTTAATCGCTTGAAAATTTATTTGATTAATATTAATTTTATTAATCATTAAAAAATCCCTTTATTTTAAAATCTTTATTTATCAAAACAAAGGGATTTCTTAAATTGCTGAATTTTGTAAAATCTAACATTTTTATGAAATTACATATTGATTACGACTCTCCTATAGGCTTTCTTAAATTCGGGCATGGCCTCGAAGGACGCAACTGTTCCTCAGAAGTCGGACAAGGCTGTTCTTTTACAGGATCTGGTGTGGATGGCTTTTTCTCCTGATTAGGTACTGGTTTTACTACCGGTTTTTGTGTCGGCACACATGGAACAGGAGATGCAGGTACTGCCTTTACCGGACAAGGCCTTACTATTTTATCCTGATCTTCACCATCAAGGTATTGTTCTAATTGTTCACACTCTTCAAGGGCTGCTCCCGGTTTTCCAAATAATAACCTGAGCAACAGAAAACGTTTACTCAGTAATTCGCTAGTGCCTTCAGCAAGACAGTCTACTTGTTTAGCAGCTTGATTATGACTTTCTATAGCCTGATTAGTATTCATAATTGTCCTAATAATTAAGCCTCTAGTATCACTATCAATTTCTGCTTCTCCAAATCTACTTATAACTTGTTCTGTTTTGCCAAACACATCCTGTGCTCGGCCAAAAGTTCTTGTAGCTTCATAAAAAGCAGCGCTTGTATTTGGAATCAAGCCTGTTTGTTTTACATCAGAATAAATATCACCTGTATAGCAGTTAAGGTTGGTAACAAAACTATCCATGCTTTCTAATAACGAGTTAACGTTACTTATTGTATCAACGAGGCCAAGCCCAGCACCAAGCCCGGCTGCACCACCTATATCAAAACCTTCAATAGCGGTTTCTGCTTTGCCTAGTAATCTTCCTATCCCTCCAAAAGTACTTTTGATACCTTGTTGAATATCTGCATCAGCTAAAAGTTCATTTAAACTTCTTGTAAACTGACTAATATTAGTTGCCGTTTCTTTTATATTACTTTTAATTTCAGGATCACCCATCAGTGTTTCAACACCCTGTGCTGCCTCAGATATAGCAGCTAAAGTATCTCTTATATCTCCTTTAAGTTGAGGATCTCCGACGAAACTGTTAACATTTTCTGCAATTTCACTTATATCAGTCGCTGCTTTTGATCCTTGTTTAAAGAAATTGTTTATTTCTCCTTTATTTGCCTGTAATAGAGTCTGTAATGTAACAGACATTGCATTAGCATTCTTCATTGTCTGCTCCAAATTTGTTATGATTCTATCCAGTCTTCCGCTTTTTACTTGTCTTTCAAAGAAATCCTGAAGATCCTCAATACCAAAAGGAGTTCGTCCTTCTATGCAGCTTCCATCTACTAGACAAACATCAGCAGGTCTTTGAGGATAGTTTATACTGATATATTTCTGCCCTGTAATCCCTTCTTGCCTGACCTGTGCATAAACGTTCTGAGGCAGCTTTAAGTCTTTTTCATATATATCTATATAAATCATTGTATATCTATAATTTTCAGAAAAACCAACTTTAGATATTTCACCAATGTTTACACCCTGATAATAAACAGGCAATCCTGAAGAGACAGGCCCGGGATCCGAAAACCTTGCACATACAGACATTGCAGGAGTAACTGCAAAATATCTAAGCCATAATATGCTGAAAATTAATAAAGCTAAAGTTAATATTATAAATATACCTGCTTTAAGTTCGGCTCCTTTTTTCTCTGTTTCCTTAGGCATATATTAATACTCCTCTAATTCATCTTGCTTCTATCTGGATATTGTTTTATTAAAAACTATTGATTTTCTTCTTCATATTGTTTTCTGCAAGCTTCTAAGGTTTTTCTTTCCCTAAAACTACAGGGGTAAGGTGATTTTTCTGTTTTAAATTCTTGGTTTGTTCCCTGCCAGACAATATGTCCGTTATCTAAAATAAAAACTCTCTCTGAAATATGTTTAATGGTATCAATATCATGGGTTACTATTATTGAAGTTACACCTATTTGATCTCTTAATTCGACCATATCTTCTTCAAGTTTATATGCTGTAGCCGGGTCTAATCCTGTGCTGGGTTCGTCATATAACAAAATCCCCGGATGCAAAGCCAATGCTCTGGCTATGCTTATTCTTTTTTGCATACCTCCGGACAATTCCCCCGGATACATTTCCGCGGTATGTTGAAGTTTTACTATTTGTAATGCCTCATCAACTCTTTTATCAATTTCATCCGAACTTAAATCAGTAGTTTCCTGAAGAGATAAAGCTATGTTTTTCCAGATTGTCATTGAATTAAAAAGAGCAGCATACTGAAAAGCCATACCAATTCGTTCAGACCTGATAATAATCTCTCCTGCATCAGGTTCAATAAGCCCTGTAATTAACTTTAAAATAGTACTTTTACCTGAACCTGAAGGGCCTGCAATAGATACTATTTCCCCTGGATAAATCTCTAAAGATAGATCTTCAAGCACTTTCTTTTTACCAAAAGCGAGATCTACGTTTTTAAAGCTTATTATAGATTGTTCCTGATTTTTTGCCATTTATACTCCAAAAAATATTGATGTAATAAGGTAATTAAAAGTAAAAATCATAATTATGCTCCATACAACAGTTTTTGTAGCGGCAGTACCAACAGCCTCAGCACCACCCCGAACCTGTAAACCTGTTGTTGTAGCAATAATAGCTATAATACCTCCAAACACACTTGCTTTTATCATCATTACAAAAGTATCAGTTATTTCAACAAACATTCTTACAGAGTCCAAATAAATTGAATAACTTAAATCCACAACAACATTAGCTAATATCATGCCGGAAAGAATAGATAATAAAGCAGCAAGTATTGTTAACAGCGGGCCTACTATAGCGGCTGCAATAAGTCTCGGAACCAATAGATATTTAATAGGATTAATTCCTAATACTTCTAATGCATCTACTTGCTCTGATGCTTTCATACTGCCAATTTCTGCTGTTATTGCAGCACCAACTCTTCCGGCTACAACAATAGCTGTTATAACAGGAGCCAGCTCTCTAACTACAGCAACGCCAATAAGGCCACCTATAAAGTATTCAGCTCCAAAGTTTCTCATCTCTTTAGCTAACTGTGTAGTCATAGCAAGACCAATGAAAATAGCTGTTATACTAACAATAAATAATGATCCGATACCGGCTTTATCTATCTGAATAGCAGTATTTCCAATATCTACTTTACCTTTAATGATATATTTAATAGACTGAACAAAGTTAATACCAGCCTGCCCAATATCCATAATTATTTGTTTAGCAAATACCATAGTGAGCCTCTTTAAATTGCATTTTTACAGTTGTGTTTTAACCTGATGAAAAACAGGTCTATCTATGATCAATCCCGGTTGATTCAGATTATTCTGCCTTATATAAGCATCAACATGTCTTACTCTGTCTTCACTGGTAGGATGACTCGCGGTAAAGTTGGAAAGAAACCCTCTTCTCTCAATTTCTTGCAAAGATTGCAAAAGCCTTACCATGCCATAAGGAGAATAGCCTGATCTGGCTAGTATTATAGTACCGATTTCATCTGCCTGAGTTTCTTCTCTCTGAGAGAATCTTTGCAGGACAATAAATTGTGCCAAACGTGGAACAACTGCCTGTGGATTATAATTCAATAATCTTCCAAGATAATCAAAACTTAAATCAAGACCAAGCTCGGTTAAAGCCAGTTCCACATGATGCCTGGCAACGATATGAGCAATTTCATGCGCCAGAACAGCTGCTAATTCACTCTCGGTTCCAAGAAAATTAAGCATGCCGGTTGTTATATAAATATATCCACCAGGAGAAGCAAAGGCATTTATGTTTGGATCTCTAATAACAATAAAATTAAATGGTATATCGGGCCTTCCGGAGTTACGGGCTAAAGCTTGGCCTAAAGAACTGACATAAGTTTGTACGGTTTGATTATTCAAAACATTTCTTGTTCTTAAAATCTCCTCATTTACCTGTAATCCAAGATTATTATCAGGGTTTACCGTTATATTTGCTTGTGAAAACACAGGACAAGATTGTAGAAAAAAAACAGAAAAACAGCATATTAAAAATATTGATAACAGGCGAATTCTTTTCATCTTTTCACCTCTTTAATCCCCGTAATTTTAAAACCATTCCTTGTTAACAGGCGTTAATTTTTAAACAGTATTACACGAAAACCAAGCTGGTATATTCACCACATGTACTTAACCCTTCCAAAAATATTTTAGATATACACTG
>DNSU01000189.1:0-534 GCA_003499585.1 Cyanobacteria bacterium UBA9579
TTCTGTATTTCCCGGCTATAATCCTAGTCCATATACACCTCAAATGAGTTATAACAATCCAATAAGCTATGGATCATTTGGTAATCCTATGGCTTATAATGCTGTTAGTGACATGTTTGGAATGAGCAGCATATTTGGTCCGGGTAATTATATTCCTATTTCCGGGTCTGGCTCAGTTTTATCATCCGGCTTATCAATGGCAAATCCTATGCAAACTCCATTGGGATATAATGCTGTTAGTGATATGTTCGGATTTAACAGTAATTTAGGAACATCAAACTTTAATTCATTTACTAATTTTGCTACCAGTTATGAAAATGATTCATCATTGCAAAGATTAATGCAACTTGGAGATTTAATGTTTAATGGTGGGCAATCAACAACAACGCCCCTAGCAAAAACTCCAACAAATAATTCTACAACAACTACACTTTCAGATATTTTACTAAAAAATACTTCCACTAATAACACTGGAGAAGGTGATAATAAGCTAAGAAGCCTATTTGGCGGCCTTGATTCATTAACAACTAATGG
>DNSU01000189.1:601-2669 GCA_003499585.1 Cyanobacteria bacterium UBA9579
GATTCATTAACAACTAATGGCCCGGTATCTGCCACTAACTCTGGTGGAGTATCCTGGAACTTTGGTTTACAAGATCAAGAAGGTGATAGTAAACTAAGAAGCCTGTTTAGTGGTCTTGATTCATTAACAACTAATGGCCCATTACCTGCTACTAATTATGGTGGAGTATCATGGAACTTCAGCTTACAGGATCCAGGTGGTGATAGTAAACTACAAAGTCTATTTAGCGGTCTTGATGCATTAACTACTAATGGGCCATTGCCTTCTACTAATTATGGTGGAGTATCAATGGATTTCAGCTTACAAGGTGATAGACAAATACTAGGTTTATTCAGTGGTCTTAACCAATTCTAAGAAAAACCAATAAAATATAAGAAAAAAGCCTTAAAAATAAGGCTTTTTTCTTTGTTTATACTAGAATGAGTTTACAAAACAGAAACTCATCGTTTCAGTTTTGACGCTCCCGCTTCGCATATGCCCGTTGAATTACATTTTAAAAATCCGAATTGATTTTTGGAACGGGTATAAATCTACTTGTAGAACAAATAAACTTTTAATATTGACCTACATTTCAGAAGTGTGTAAAGTTATGTTAAAAAGTTAGTAAAAAAAATTTTAAAAAGGAAATTATTTGGAAAGAAAATACTTTATATCATTGTTGTGTTTTTAATTTATACATTGCTTGCCATTTGATCAGGAAAAGGCAAGTTAGTTAAACAGGATGTTTTTATATACATATAGACTTGTAGGAAAATAAAAGACTTGAAGGAAAGGAGTTATCTGAGTAAAAAGACTTGCATGTTTTAAATTGTGTATCACATTTGAGTTATTAGTTAGTATAAACTCAATATTAATATTTACTATAAAATATCTATTAGACTAGTTGTATTATTAAGGTGTTTATACCTTAATAATATAATTAAAAATGTTTGTAATTATAAGACTTGTGGAATAATATGACTTGCAGGAGGGAAATTTAATGGTAGATTATGTCGGAACAGATAGTAATGATTATATTGATGGCGGATTCACTTCAGATGACTCTTATAGTCTAGGCGCTGGTAATGATACGGTTTTTAATGAAACTGCCGGCTATGATACATATATTGGTGGAACCGGAGATGATTTTATTTATGATGCTGGCGGTAATGATGCCTATATATTTAACATAGGTGATGGACATGACTCAATAGTAGATTTGGGCGGTTTAGACGTTATAAGATTCGGCGAAGGGATCAATAAAGCCAATACAGCGTTTAGCAGGGTTGGTGATGATGTAGTTATAAATTTACGTGAAAATGCTACAGATTCAATAACAATTACAAACTGGTTCATGCAAAGTAATTATGATTTTAGAATAGAAACTATCGAATTTGCTGATGGAACATCATATGAAGCAGTTGAGGTTGAAAATATTATAGACGGTTTACTTGTCGTCGGAACAGATTACAGTGATAGTTTAATCGGAGATAGTCGTGATAATACATTGATTGGTTATCTTGGTAATGATGTTTATACCGGTGGAACAGGAAATGACACTATCATTGACGATGCAGGAAATGAAGTTTATAACTTTAGTGCAGGCGATGGACAGGATACAATTTCTGATTACGCTGGTACTGATGTAATTAACTTTAATGGCATTTCTAAAAATGCTGCAATTTATACTCAGGATGGCAATAATCTTGTTATTACATTCCAAAACAGCACAGATCAAATTACTATATCTAACTGGTATCTCAGCGATAGTAACAAAATTGAAACTTTACATTTTGCTGATGGTGATGTTCTCAGTGGTGATATAGGCACTTCTCCAGTACTGCCAGATCCAACAATCGTTGGAACAGATGGAGCCGATGTTCTCTTTGGAACATTAGGTGATGATACTATTGCCGGTGGTAAAGGTTTTGATATTTTCCATGATCACGGCGGAAGTGACACATATTTATTCAATAAAGGTGATGGTACTGATTCTATCTTTGATATGAGCTTAAAGAAAAATAATAGTGATGTTGATACCGCATTATTTGGTGCTGATGTTCAAAAAACAGATGTTGCATTCTATATG
>DNSU01000189.1:2732-6153 GCA_003499585.1 Cyanobacteria bacterium UBA9579
AGATGTTGCATTCTATATGCAGGGTAATACATTAACAGTAAACTATGGTACAGGTGATAACGTAGTTATCCATAATCAAAATCATCATAGAAAAGGCATTGAAGTATTCCAATTAGCTGATGGGTCATTTTTGACTGATTCTGACGTAAATGAAATTATTCAAAATATTGCTGCATACGATAAAGCTAATAAAGATATATCCATAAGCAGTATTAATGACGTTAAATCAAACGATCATTTAATGAATCTCATTGCTACATCATGGCAGTCATAAAAAGAATTGCCTGATTTGATATAAGAAAATTATCTGATTTTATAGAAAAGGGAAGAACCTAAAATTCTTCCCTTTTTTTAATACACAATTTATAATAATTGGCATGAGGATGCAGAGAAAAAATATATTCACCTTAATATTTTTGATATGCTTTGGGGGGCATACAATTGTAGATTGTGCATTTGCTGAAACAGTCAACTACAATTATATTCTGGATAAAGCTATTGAAAATTCCTTTGATTTAAAAATATCTACTATCGATGTAGATATTAGTAAAGCTGTTGTTCAAGAGACAAAATCACTTTATTACCCGACACTTAAATCTCAGTTTTACTCTGAATATGCACATGATATGACTGATGGGATTCAAACTTTTTCCTCAGTCGGCACCAGTATAGTAAATTCAACCACTAAATATCAGGATTTGTTTACCGTTAGCTTGTCATATGATTTATATGATTTTGGTATAAAAGGTAGAAAACTTAAAATTGCAAAAAAAGATGTTTCAGAGAAAAAACTGGTATATGACCAGAGTTTACGAGATTTAAAACTAAAAATCATTGATCTATATACTAGAGCTCTTATTACTTATAAAGAATTAAACTCAAAAGAAGAAATATATCCTGTTTACAAAGATCTCTTTACTATGAAAGAACAGCTTTATACAGCTGGTACTTCTACAAAAATTGAGGTTGCAGATGAAGCTATAAAAATGGCAAAAACTGCTGATGAAATAAATACCTTAAAAACAAGATATAAGATGGTATTAAAAGATTTAGCTTATTTTACTCAGGAAAAGTATGATCCTGATACTGTTGAATTGCTAGATTACCCTGAAGTAGCTGAATCTTATGTAAGCAATACAAACTTTGAAAAAGATAAAGGTCCGACTTATAAACTTGGAATTATAAAAAAAGAAGCCAGGCTTGATATAAATGATCTGGACTATGAACAAACTCCTGATTATAAAATTTATGAGATTGAAATTGAGAAAAAAGAAGCTGAGCTTCAAATAATGAAAAGACAAAGATTACCTGTTGTTGGGCTATATTCCAGTTATAATTTCTATGGATCTGATAAAAATGATTTTTTTGATACCATGAATGATTTTCAGGACAGAAGCTTATCTGTTGGATTTTCTGCATCAATGACTCCTTTTGACGGATTTAAAACATCTGCTAATATAAAAAGACTGGAACTTGAACTTGCAAGATTAAAATTAGCACGTGAGCAAAAGTTGGCTGAATTAAAAAATAAATATGAGAAATTAAATGAAGAAGCTTTATACTATGATGCTCAGGCAGGAACTCAGGAAGATCTATTAGTCAAGGTAAATGAAAGACTTTTAATGATCGAGAAATTGGCTCAACAAGAACTTATAGATAAACCAGCTTTACTAAGCCAAAAAGCTGATCTGATCAAACAAAAGCTGGAGCTTGAAAAAGCTATCATTAGTAGAGTCGCTGCAATAAAAAAACTTGATGTTTATGCTAATGAAACCCATTTACCGGTATTAAACCCTGAGCCAGCTATTTCTGCTGCCAAACCTAATGATACTACTGTTATCCCTGTTAGCACTGACAGTTCTAACATATCATCAACTAATATTGAAGAAAAATCTCTTATTCAAACATCTAATTTGGAAAACTCTGCTCCACCGGTGCCTTATACACAAGTGCCGGTAGCAAATAATAAAGTAATACCTGAAACAACCAAGGAGAATTAATAAAAAATGCAAACGGCTCTTATGTGCTTTGAATTAGTAGCAAAAATAAACAGGATAAGTGTGGATTTGAGATCCGTAGTCCGTGAAAATGGCATTACTGATTCTGATCTTACTAAAGAAGAGTTAATCAGAATAGCTAAAAACTTTGAATTTAAGGCTAAATTAAAAAAAATGCCACTTGCCAGTATAGCTGAAAAATATCCTTTACCCGCTATTTTTATCTTTAAAGATAATAGTTACGGTACAGTTTTAAAGGTTAACTCACAGGACAGAAAAGTCTTAATTTTTGCTCCACAGGAAAAAAAGACAAAAGAGCTGACTTTTGCAGAATTTGATGAAGCCACAAGCAGTGAATTCATTGTATTAACGCATAAACTAATAACTTCACAGATACAATTTGGTTTTAAGTGGTTTTATGCTGAAATTCTTAAATACAAGCAGGTTATAACTGAAGTATTACTTGGTTCATTTGTAGTCCAGCTGTTTGGACTGGTAACTCCTTTATTTACTCAGGTAATTCTAGATAAAGTTATAGTTCATCGAAGCATGACGACTCTTGATGTACTCGGTATTGCCTTTGTAGCTGTAATTCTCTTTGAGTTTTTGCTGAATATTTCAAGGAATTATATATTTATTCATACTGCAAGCAAAATAGATGCAAAGCTTGGTTCTAAGCTCTTTAAGCATCTATTCTCACTGCCTTTTGTATATTTTGAATCAAGAAAAGTTGGTAACATTATAGCCAGAATTAGAGAACTTGATGTAATCAGGGATTTTATAACCAATAAGTCTGTATCTGTAATTATTGATCTACTTTTTTCATCCGTATTTGTGCTTGTTATGTTCTTGTACAGTCCTAAATTAACTTTTATAGTTCTTGGCTTTGTCTCAGCAATTGCTATTTTATACCTTACAGTAACGCCAGAATTGAGAAACAGGTTAAATAACAAATTTCAGATGGGGGCACAGTCAAATTCTTATCTGGTAGAATCAGTTACAGGCGTACAGACTGTAAAATCACTGGCAATTGAAGGTTCAATGCAAAGGAAATGGGAAGATTATCTTGGCCAGTATGTCAATGCCGGCTTTAAATTATCATTGATGGGTACTTTTGCCGGAGCAATTTCCGGCTTATTCCAGAAAATGATGACAATCTGCATTCTTTATATCGGAGTTAAACTTGTAATTGATAATAAACTTACTATTGGTCAATTAATAGCTTTTCAGATGTTTGCGAATCAATTTTCGGCACCTGTATTAAGACTTGTTAACTTATGGAATGAATTCCAGCAGGCCTTATTAGCCGTTGATAGACTCGGTGATATTCTTAATCACCCGATAGAAATACAATCAAGTAAGTCAATAACTCTTCCAGAAGTCCAAGGAGCTGTTAAACTTGATAATATTTCTTTTAAATACAC
>DNSU01000189.1:6207-8257 GCA_003499585.1 Cyanobacteria bacterium UBA9579
AATAATATTTCTTTTAAATACACAGTTGATTCCCCTACCGTACTGGATAATATAAGCTTTGAGATACAGCCCGGCATGAGCGTTGGGTTAGTTGGCAGAAGCGGTAGCGGTAAGAGCACCATTACAAAATTGATTCAGAGGCTTTATATTCCAAATGAAGGTGGGATTTATATTGATGGCATGGATACAAGACATCTTAATCCAATATGGCTCAGATATAATATCGGTATAGTTTTACAGGAAAGCTTTCTCTTTAGTGGCACCATCAGAGAAAATATTGCAATTCCAAGGCCTGATGCACCTATTGAAATGATAATGGAAGCAGCAAAAATAGCGGGAGCTCATGACTTTATTGCACAGCTTCCTGAAGGATATGATACTATGGTGGGAGAAAGGGGGTCAACCCTTTCCGGAGGACAAAAGCAAAGAATCGCTATAGCCAGAGCTCTTATAACTAATCCTAGAATTCTAATATTTGATGAAGCTACTTCATCACTTGATTATGAGTCAGAAAGAATAATTCAAAATAACATTAATCTGATTCAAAAAGGCAGAACTATGTTTATAATTGCGCATAGACTTACCACGGTTAAAGATTGCGACCTCATTATTGCTCTTGATCAAGGAAAAGTTATTGAAATAGGTAACCATCAGGGGCTAATGGAGAAAAATGGCTATTATTGTCATCTGTATAACCAGCAGGAGTTGAGTAATGTTTAGTAAAATAAAAGAGTTTTTCAGAAAATTATCTTTAAAAGTATATAAATTCTTAGGAAAAGACGATTCTCATGAATTTAAACCAATATTAGCCGAAATTGAGGAAAATCCAGTAAGCCCTTTAGGCAGGTCTATCTTCTGGATAATAATTGGCATTATGGTTTTTACTGCTTTATGGATGCATTTTGGCAAAATTGATGTGGTAATCTCAGCCAGAGGAACGGTTATTCCTGATGGTGAGATCAAGATATTGCAACCTCTCGAAACAGGTGCTATAGAAAAAATCCTGGTCAAAGAGGGGGATTTTGTTAAAAAAGGTCAGGTTGTAATGGAGATAAATCCTTCAACCATTGATCCTGAACTTGAATCAACTCAACAAAATCTTGCCCATACACAACTTGAAATGAATAGGTTAAGGTCCTTAGCTTCAGGATCAAAGTATTCCGAAAGTGGAGAGGATATTGCTGCGAAAACCCAGAAAGAAATCTATGAATCAACCCTTGGCAGTCTAAGAAAGCAATTATTAACAAAAGAAATTGAATTTAGCAAGGTTGAAGAACGTATAAATGCTGCTAAAGCTGAAAAAGGTAATTACCAAGTTCTCTTAGACACAAGAATAGATAAAGAAAAAAGATTAAAACCCGTTATTGATATTATTGCTAAAGATGAATACGAAAAGGTACTTACCGATATATCTACATATGAATCTAATCTAAAAAGCTTAAGTCATAAACTGGAAGAATTAAGCCAGCAAAAGCAACAGGTTCTTGAAGAAATAGCTTACATAAAACAGCGTTTTAAGTCAGAAAATTTAAACGAGTTATCTGATAAGCAAAAAAGGGTAAACGAAATGCAGGCTTACATTCAAGAAGCCACATTCAAGAGTGCCCGACAAAAGATTACTTCTCCAGTAGATGGTTATGTAAACACAATTATGATGCATACAGTAGGTGGGGTCGTCACTCCTGCTGAAAAACTAGTATCAATAGTTCCTGCAAATACACCTTTAGTCATTAAAGCAACTGTATTAAATAAAGATATAGGCTTTGTACAGCCTGGCATGCCAGTATCAATCAAGATAGATACCTATGAATTTCAAAAATACGGCATACTGGATGGAGAAGTCAAAACTGTAGCAAAAACAAGTATAGAACACGAGAAACTTGGTCCTGTATACGAGGTTTATATTACTCCAATAAATACAACTCTAAAAGTAGAAGGAAAAGAGAAATCTATATATCCAGGATTAAGTCTAACTGCTGAAATTAAGGTTAAGAAGAGAAGGATTATTGAGTTCTTCATATATCCTCTGATTAAATACTGGAATGAGGGT
>DNSU01000073.1:0-801 GCA_003499585.1 Cyanobacteria bacterium UBA9579
CTATTTCAAAAATTCAGTCATAGTTAATATATTAAATTGGTAGCCACGGTCGGTTCAGGTTCGGCTTGTTGAGGGTTTGACTCCTTTCAGGGGGGATTTTTTATGACAAATTAATAATGTTATGACTTGGTTTAATTTTAAATTTATTCAGCATATGCTAAACTTTAGCTTACTGGGCTGGAATAATACTGATTTATAAAACTAATAGAGGGAAAATGTCTGATTTTAAAGAAAACAGTAAATCCATTAAACATATATTAAAAGGGCTTCTTGTCGATTTTAGCAGTTCATACTTCTTTGGACAGCTAAAATACTTTTTATGGTTATATCAAAATAGAGGAAAACGGCATAATATCCCTAAAATAAATACTCAAAAATTTGCTGTTGTCTATTTTTATCAGGATAAGTTTAAAAAGTCTGAATATAAACAGTTTAAGGGTCTTCTCAAAAAGCAGATCTATAGTAATTATGATATTTTTGTTGAAAATGGCAACTTCAATGAAATGCTGGACAGGATCTCACAAGAAGGCTATACTCATATCTGCTTTGTAGAACAGGGGGATTCAATAGCAAACCATGCACTTAGTTCCATTGTCTGTGAAGTAGAAGCAAATCCTGATACGGATATTATTTATACTGATGAAGATATTAGGATTTTGCCAAGGATAAGGTATAATCCTTACTTTAAACCGCAATATGCTCCATTTTTGCTGTTAAGTCACAATTATATGAATGCTCTTTTGACTTTAAAGCTTGATAATTCTATATTATCTGGCTTAAAAAATATAGAAAAGCTTAATC
>DNSU01000073.1:861-2010 GCA_003499585.1 Cyanobacteria bacterium UBA9579
AAAAAATATAGAAAAGCTTAATCAGGCTTCACTGTATAAATTTATACTGGAAATAACCAGAAATAAGCTTAATATCAGAAGAATTCCTGATGTTTTATATCATAGATCTTTTTGGAATTACAGAAGGATTGAAAACACAACAACACAGGAGATTATTGAAGCAGAAATTCGCAATAGGGGTTTAAATGTTGAATTTATGAAATCCTCCCCTAAAGCCTATAATGTTCTAAAGTTTAAGCCGATTGGCGAACCTAAAGTTTCAATTATAATTCCGTTTAAAGATAAAGCTGATGTCTTAAAGAACTGTTTAGAGAGTATAGAGCAAAAATCCTCTTATAAAAACTATGAGATTATTCTGGTAAATAATCGAAGTCAGGAACAAGAAACATTTGACTACTTGCAAAACGTCAATCATAAGGTTATTGATGCAGATATAGATTTTAATTTCTCAAAACTAAATAATATGGCTGCTGATATTGCGCAAGGGGAATATCTGGTACTGTTAAACAATGATATGGAAGTTATATCGCCAGACTGGATAGAAAGTTCTCTTGGCTTGGCACAGCTTAAGCAGGTTGGTGCTGTTGGGGCAAAGCTTTTATATTCTAATGATAGAATTCAGCATATGGGCATGGTGAAAAGGACAAATGGGGATCTATGTCACGTAAATATTAAAGTTCGCTCTAATAAAGCTGGGTATAAAAATTATAATCGTTTAATCAGAGAGTTTATGTGTGTGACAGGTGCTTGTATTATTGTGTCCAAAGATAAATATCTGCAAGTCGGCGGACTGAATGAAGAATTGGCTGTTTCCTGTAATGATACAGATTTTTGCTTTAGGCTGATGGATGCAGGGTACCATAACCTTTATAACCCTCACTGCGCACTATATCACTTTGAATCACTGTCCAGACGCGGTGTATGTGAGTCTTCCATATCTCAGGAAGGGGCTTATCAGGCAGAAACGTGGCAGAAGTATCTGGATGATGATATTTTTTATAACCTTAATTTTACAGGTAGATATTTTAATTAGCTTACTGAAGGCAATAATGTCATAATTTCATCAATATCAGGACAGGATTGGGGTTCTAACTTTGTGCATACTATAGCAGAAGCGGCTATTGCCTTTTGAATAGCACTGTCAAGTTC
>DNSU01000073.1:2115-2246 GCA_003499585.1 Cyanobacteria bacterium UBA9579
TTAAAACTCCAAAAAATGCATCGCCTGCTCCCAATGTGCTGGCAACCTTCTTAATTCTTATAGCAGGATATATTTTTACAGGTTCATCGGGTTTTGCAAGTATGACCCCTTTAGCTCCTCTTGTCAGAACG
>DNSU01000073.1:2330-2708 GCA_003499585.1 Cyanobacteria bacterium UBA9579
TAACGCCAAAGTAAGATGCTATATCCTGAGCAGAGTCTTCATTTCTTTTATTATTAGAGATTTTATAGATATTAAGGATATCAAGTGCTTCATGTTCATTAATGACCAACAAATCCAACTTACTTATTAAGCTTTTGTCAAGCTTCTTTACAGGGGCCATATTCATAGTAATTGCACAGTCGTTTTGATAAGCCCGATCAATTAATTGAGAAAGAGTTTCTTCATGAAGTTTAGCCTGTAGCATTAGTGTATTATCAGGGGTGAATTCTGTATTGCTTATCATATCAGCAGTGATTTCGTGGTGGCCGTTGAGAGTTACAACGGTATGATCACCGGTTTCAGTATGCTGGGTAATATTAGCGATTACTGTCTGAGTTT
>DNSU01000213.1 GCA_003499585.1 Cyanobacteria bacterium UBA9579
CGGAAAAAGTTCTTAAGTATTTTGATGAAAAATACTTGAGAACTTTAGTAGTCTGCTTCTTTCGCGAAGCGGCGTTAGCATAACCAGCCATTAATCGAGTATGAAAAAATGCGTAAGTATTTTTTCATATGTACTTAATAAATATGCTGAAGGAAAACTTAGAAAGCTTTTAAAGTAAAAATCGAATTTGAAACTATAAGGATTTAAATATATTTTCTAAAAAATATAAATATTGTTTAAAAATTAATATATTGTAAATAATTATTAATTAGGCATAAAATATATGCACTTTATATATACCAAATAGCGTTTATATAAATATAACTATTGAATTAATTTATTACATGGGTAACATTAGAATACAAAAAAGGAGAAAATATGGTAACTCCAATTAAGCAAAAGGCATACCAAATCGATCAAGCCAAAACCCAACAGACAACGACTCAAACAGATACACAAACAAAAACAGCTGGAAAAACCAAAGACGATCAAGAATTGGGAAATCTACTAGCAGGAAATAAAAAAGAAGCAACTGCTACTGATGCAGAAGTAAAAGAAACAGAAGCAGAAGAAGGCGGAAAAGGTAAAAGTGGCGGCTTACCTCCTGGCATAAAAATGCTGATGGATTCAGGTAAAAAAACAGAACTTCCACCTGGATTAGCTAAAAAATTCGGCGATCAAGCAGGTGATGCAGAAACAAATAAAGCTGGCGCTACAGACCCTGCGGCTACAGCACCTGCAACTGCAGCCCCTAACGCTACGGCTCCTACCGCGCCTGCAACTCAAGCACCAACAGCACAACCAGCATTATCAATACAAGAAGGAATCGCTAAATTCCAACAAACAGGACAGCCTGTATGGAACACAGCAGAATGTCCTTGTTGCAAAGGAATAGGATGTAAATATTGTAGTACTGCAGTACCACCTGCAGTTACAGCTCCTCCACCTGTAGCTACAGCACCTACAGCTCCTGTGGCTCAAAACACATTACAACCAACACAAGGATTACAATTACTCGCATAACAAAATATTATTATTCAGATAGATTTAAAAAGCCTCGTAATGAGGCTTTTTAAATTGCTGCACTTATATTATAGAATTCTCATAAAAAATCTAAATAATTATTAATAATAATAAATTCTAATTCACAGTTTAAGTAAAAAAGTTTTTTATTTGTTATGATTTAGATGGAGTAAAATTGTACGCTAGATTATTGGGTGATAAAAATGGAAATTGAAACAATTAGGCAGGTAGATCCTCAAATCGCAGAATTAATTTTACAAGAGCTAGACAGACAAAGAAATACTATCGAATTAATAGCAAGTGAAAATTTCACAAGCCCTGCAGTAATGGCAGCAGCAGGAAGCGTGTTAACAAATAAATATGCTGAAGGAAAACCCGGAAAACGCTTTTATAACGGATGTGAAATAATTGATGAAATTGAGACATTAGCCATAGAAAGAGCTAAAAAACTCTTTGGAGCAGAACATGCCAATGTGCAACCTCATAGTGGGGCACAGGCGAATATGGCAGTATTCTTATATGCGCTTAAAGCTGGTGACAAGATTCTTGGAATGGATTTATCAAACGGTGGACATTTAACTCACGGATCACCTGTAAATTTTTCAGGATTATATTTTGATGTGGCCAGCTACAAAGTTGATCATAACGGTTTAATCGATTATGACGAACTTGAGAAAACTGCTCTTGAACATAAGCCAAAACTAATAATTGCCGGTGCAAGTAATTATCCTAGAATTATAGATTTTAAAAAGTTTAAAGAAGTAGCAGATAAAGTTGGTGCATACCTAATGGCAGATATTGCGCATATTGCAGGTTTAGTAGCAACAGGACTCCACCCTTCTCCCGTTGGACTGGCTGACTTTGTAACTACTACTACACATAAAACACTAAGAGGCCCAAGAGGCGGGCTAATTTTATGCAGCGCTGAACATGCAGCCGGAATAGATAAAGCAGTGTTCCCAGGAATTCAAGGCGGCCCATTAGAACATATTATTGCGGCAAAAGCAGTAGCACTTCATGAAGCATTACAACCATCATTTAAAGAATACGGAAAGAACATTATTAATAATGCAAAAGCACTTGCTGATTCACTAATGAATAATGGGATGGACATAGTAAGCGGCGGCACTGATAATCACTTGATGACACTTGATCTTAGAAAAATGGATAAAACAGGTAGAGAAGTAGGTGATTTGCTGGAAAAAGTTAATATAACAGCAAATAAAAATACTGTTCCGGATGATCCTAAGGGACCATTTACTACAAGCGGTGTCAGACTAGGAACACCTGCCATCACCACAAGAGGCTTTAATACTGAAGATATGAAGGCCGTTGGTGAAATAATTGCGCTAACAGTCAAGAATTCTGACAATGAAGCTAAATTAGCAGAATTAAAACAAAACTCCATAGACCTATGCAAAAGATATCCTTTATATCCCAATATAGTGTAAAATAGGAACAACTAAAAAATAATCGAATATGGAGGCTATGGCCATTAATAGCATTTTTTATTCACATATTCAGGGTTTCTTCATTTCTTTTCTTCTGGCAATTGCAATAGTGCCTTTAGTCAGGTATTACAGCATAAAGAAAGGATTTGTAGATATCCCTAATGATAGAAAAATTCACAAATATCCTATTCCAAGACTTGGTGGGGTTGCTATCTGGCTTTGCACTCTATTAACATTCGCAATATTAGTTTTACTCAGCTGGGATTATCCCCATGGAAACGGATTATCAGGAATACTGGTAGGTGGAAGCATAATATTTTTGCTTGGATTAGTAGATGACATATACAATTTAAGCCCGAAATTCAAACTGTTTATTCAGGTTGGAGCAGCTCTGGTTGCATTTTTACTGGGCGTAAAGATAGAATTTTTATCTAATCCATTTGGAACCCCAATAATACTTGGAATGTTAAGCTTACCTATAACATTGTTATGGATTGTAGGAATTAGTAATGCAATGAACTTTATTGACGGAGTTGATGGTTTAGCTGGTGGAGTTTCAGTAATAAGTGCAGTTACATTAGGAGTAGTTGCCATTTATACACATCAACCGATAAGTGCCCTAGTAGCTGCAATTTTAGCCGGTTCGATGATGGGATTCCTTTTATTTAATTTTCATCCGGCTAAAATATTTATGGGAGATTCAGGCGCCCTGTTTGCAGGGTTCACCCTTGCTGCTCTATCGGTAACAGGTGTACTAAAAACCGTAGCAGTAACAATGCTTTTACCTATTATGATACTCGCTGTTCCTATTTTGGATATTTCTTACTCAATACTTAGAAGATTATCCAAAAGAAGTAATCTATTTATAGCTGATGCTGATCACATTCACCATAAGCTACTAAGAGCAGGATTTTCACACAATCGTACAGTAATGATATTTTATCTCCTATGTATCGCAGCAGGATCAATCGCTATAATATTTGTAGGGGCATATAAATTATATTTTATTCTTGTTATAGCAGTATTAACAATCATGTTAATACTTTCTCGACTCTCAAAATCAAGCCGTCTCAATGAATTGCAGAATAATATAATAAATAAAAATGATACTCCAAAAAATCAAGATTCCTGAAGCATGATTATTGTTGCTGGTTCTTTATTAGAATTTTTCAATGTATAAATTCTGCGCGTCTATCCAATTTTCAATGGGAGACTTGTTAATATTGGCTTCATGCATATAAAAAGCTAAAAATTGCAATCTTTCCGTTATCTCTGTTCTGGCTACAAGCCAGTTTAATAGAGGGTAGTCTCCATAAGTTAAATAGTGATAATAAGCTTCTTCTTTGATTTTCTCTTCAATTTTTTGTTCTCTTTCTGCGTTATACCAATCCTGATTGGCATCACCCGGCAATCCTTGATTTACTCTGCTTAAGTAGTTATAATAAGCTTTCTCCCTAACTTGATCCTCGAAAACACTGTCAGACATAGCCTACCCATCCTTATATACAAGTTACCATTGTTATAATATAACAAGTTATTTACAGGAATTAATTCTCTAACAGAATTAATT
>DNSU01000150.1 GCA_003499585.1 Cyanobacteria bacterium UBA9579
CAGCATAAAAAATGACATATCTTTCTCCTTTTTCTCTTTGATATGTCTATATTTTAACATATTTTAGTTATGCGGTAATCTTTATTTTGGTGTGACAACACGTGTTTCTTTCACTTTATCCATAATTGCACACATTATATCTGAAGCACTAAATAACCAGCTGGCATTACCAGTAGATATACCTGGATGATTGTGTATTTGTATGTTATTCCTTGCACTAGGGTTATTAAGATCTACACTATCAGCATTGCCACTAGCTTTATATAATATATCTCCTGTTTTATCATCAACTATGAAACCTTTTTCTATTTTAGCGTCTTTAATTTCATTCGCAATATTGCGCAAAACTTCAATTACACGACCATTACTACTAATATCTGTACTGATATTAACTTTATCACTTCCAGTAAATTTAACTGCATTAGGTGAGTTTGATATTACATTTGGTTTTATGGTTTTTTCAAACTGATTTGTTATTTTAGCAATTAACATAAATTTTCTCCTAATAATCACATACTAAAATAAACTTAAAACATTATGTTAATTGCTAATTAAGTTACGAAATTTTAAGCAAAATTAAATTTGGAGTACAATTTCAATTGCGGATTTTTTATCTTTTTCATATTTTAAATAGTAGAAGCAATCAAACACTCGGGTTTATCTTGAAATACAAAGACTATATAATTAAGGTTTTTTAATATAAAAAACCTTGTAAAATATCATGTTCATTGTAGAATCAAATTTAGAGTAATTATGTTGCAAAACAAATTAAGAGAAAATTACAAATGAGGTGTTAATGTCAAAAGATGTTATTGAATTTGAAGGAACAATAGTAGAATCATTACCAAATGCCATGTTCCGCGTAGAACTGGAAAATGGACATATGGTACTGGCTCACATATCCGGAAAAATCAGAAAAAACTTTATCCGAATTTTACCGGGGGATAAAGTTAAAGTTGAATTGACACCATACGATTTAACCAGGGGTAGAATAACATATAGACTAAAATAATATCCAAGAATATATAGTTGAAAGGACAAAGAAATGAAAGTCAGAACATCAGTAAAAAAAATATGTGACAAATGTAAAGTAATTAGAAGAAAAGGCAGAGTAGCAATTATTTGTGAAAACCCAAAACATAAACAGAGACAGGGATAAAATATAAATGAATTTTGTTAGGACAATGAGTCATTTACTAACCAAAGTTCAAACTAAAGAAAAACTTGAATCTAATTTATTTTTTAATTAATCTATATTCTTAAGCAAAAAATAGCGAAGTAATATGTAAATAAAAGGTATAAAGGAGTAATTAATGGCTAGAATCGCTGGAGTTGATTTACCACGTAATAAGCGAATGGTGATAGCTCTTACTTACATATATGGAATTGGGCCAACAATATCAAAGAAAATTCTTGCAAATACAAAAATCTCAGAAGATACAAAAACAGATAACTTAACAGAAGATGAAATCGCGCGTCTTAGAGATGAAATTGATAAATATCAAGTAGAAGGCGACCTTAGAAGATCTGAAGGTCAAAATATTAAGCGATTAATTGAAATTAACTCATATAGAGGCATGCGTCACCGTCGTGGTTTACCTGTTCGTGGACAAAGAACAAAAACTAATGCAAGAACCAGACGCGGTAAAAAAGCTGGACCAGTATCAAAGAAAAAATAATTCATAAGGAGATAATAAACAGTTATGGCTAAACCAAAAACAAGGACAAAGAAAAAAGAGAAAAAGAATGTGGTACAGGGTAAAGTCCACATTCAATCAACGTTTAATAATACAATCGTAACTTCAACCGATATGCTCGGCAATTCAATTGCATGGGCAAGCGCTGGCACGTCAGGTTTTAAAGGTGCAAGAAAAGGCACCCCCTTTGCAGCACAATCCGCGGCAGAAACTGTTGCAAAGAAATCCATTGAACAAGGTATGAAATCAACAGAGGTCTACGTAAGTGGCCCTGGTTCAGGCAGAGAAACAGCTATTAGAGCTATTCAAAGTACTGGGCTGGAGATCACCTTGATCAAGGACGTTACTCCAATACCACATAACGGATGTCGTCCTCCCAAGAAAAGAAGAGTATAATATTAGTAAGAGAAAGCAAACAAAGGAGGCCACAATTGGCTAGGTATACAGGACCAGTATGTAAAAAATGTAGAGCGGAAGGACAAAAGCTTTTCTTAAAAGGCGAACGCTGCTATACAAATAAATGTTCAGTTGGCAAGCGTGCATATCCACCTGGGCAGCATGGACAAGCAAGAAAAAAATTATCTGAATATGCTATACATTTAAGAGAGAAACAAAAAGTTCGTACTACATATTTAGTGCTTGAAAAACAATTTGCCAGATATTTTGAGCAAGCTGAACGCAAAAAAGGTGTTACAGGCACTATACTATTACAAATTCTTGAATCAAGATTTGATAATGTAATGTATCAATCAGGTTTGGTTTCAAGTCGTAAGCAGGCAAGACAATTAATAAGACATGGACACTTCTTAATCAAAGGAAGAAAAGTTAATGTTCCTTCTTACAGATTAAAACCAGGTGATGAAATAACAGTTAAACAAAAAAGCCAGAAGTTAGTAAAAGAAGTAATTGAAACACAAACAGTTACTCCACAACCAAGATGGCTCAGTGTGGACAAAGAAGCTTTAAAAGTAAGAGTTGAGTCCTTACCAGAGAGAGAAGATCTGAGTCCAGATATCAAAGAACACTTAATTATCGAACACTATTCCAAATAGTTAACTAGATCTAGGAGGATATAATACCAGTTATGGATTTAAAAATAAGATGCGTGAATACAACAACTGACTCAGATGGTTCAATCTACGGTAAATTTGCAATTGAACCATTAGAACGTGGGTATGGCACAACAATTGGAAACTCATTAAGAAGAGTTTTACTATCCAGTTTAGAAGGCGCTGCCATTACATCAGTAAGAATTGAAGGTATTACTCATGAATATACTTCAATACCAGGTGTAGTAGAAGATGTTATTGACATTATGCTGAACTTAAAAGGTCTTGTTGTTAAAACAGAAAGCAGAGAACCTCAGCATTTAAGATTAGACGTCACAGAAGCAGGTCCGGTTTTAGCAAGTGACATACAACTTCCAGCAGGCGTTAAAATAGTTAACCCTGACTGGTTAATATGTACAATAGCAGAAGGCGGCAGCATGCATGCTGATATCGTAGTTGAAACAGGTAAAGGCTACGTAACAACTGATGTACTAAAAGAAGGCAGAAATAGCATGCCTATAGACATGCTTCCAATCGACGCTGCATTTATGCCTGTAAGAAAAGTAAGCTATACAGTAGAAAATACCCGTGTAGGACAAATTACAGACTACGACAAATTAATGTTAGAAATTTGGACTAACGGTAGTATAGATGTAAATACTGCATTAAGCCAAGCAGCAAACTTATTAATAGAGCACTTCTTACCAATAGCTTCATTAACAGGTCAAACAACTATGGTTGGCACTCCACAAGCCCCTGAAGAGCCAAAACCAGAGACAACTACACCTAGTATTGGCATTGAAGAATTAGAACTCTCCGTAAGAGCATACAATTGCTTAAAGAGAGCAAGTATCAACTCACTAAGTGAACTATTGCAAAAATCAGAGCATGACTTACTCAATATCAAAAACTTTGGTAAAAAGTCATCAGATGAAGTAATAGAAAAACTTGCTGCATTTGGTCTTAAGCTCGCTCCGAACCCAGAAAATACTGGTGAGGAAAACGCATAATATTTGTGAACAAAAGGGTAATTTAAAATGAGACATCAACGTAAAATACATAAATTAGGAAGACCACAAGATCAAAGAAAAGCACTTTTAAGATCATTAGCTACAGCATTGTTCTTGCATGAAGAAATCAACACAACAATGCCAAAAGCTAAAGCTTTAAAAGAATATGCTGAACATATTATCACTCTTGGTAAAAGAGGTGATCTCCATGCAAGAAGACATGCAGCTAAGTTAGTTTATGATCTTTCAACTGGAAATCTTACCTGCCCTAAGTGTGAAAAAGCATATTCAGCTAAAGAGCACAAAGAAGAAAAGTGCGAATGTGGTGAAAAATTAAGTAAAGAGACAGTAGTACAAAAACTGTTCTCAAAAATAGGGCCAAATTACGCTGAAAGAAACGGCGGGTACACAAGAGTACTCAGAATGCCGCCTAGGCGCGGTGACGCCGCAGAAATGGCATTAATTCAATTAGTATAAGTCTGGAAAAGGTAGAATGCATAACAATGAACTGATAAAATCTGCAAATAGCTTAAAATCTGAAGAAAAAAACTTCTTTAGATATGCTATGGCTGTAGAATATAATGGCAGTTGTTATGCTGGCAGCCAAAAACAGCCAAGACAAAGAACTGTGCAATCTGAACTTGAATCAGCATTATCTGTATTAATCAAACAGGAAGTGAAAACAATCTTTTCAGGAAGAACAGATGCAGGTGTACATGCTCAAGGGCAGATAGTTCATTTTGACTTAGCGTTCCAGCTTGATACTTGTAAACTGATGCACTCCTTAAACGCTATATTACCATCTGATATAAGCGTTAATTCAATTGTAGAAGTTGATTGTAACTTCCATAGCCAAAAAAGTGCTAAAGCAAGATGGTACCGGTATACCATCAACAACAGACCTCAAAGATCAGTCTGGCAAAAAGAAGCACTGAACATACAGCAGAAACTCAATGTTGATGAGATGAATAAAGCATTAAGTTTTCTAATTGGAAGTCATGATTTCAGCAGTTTTAAGAGTGCAAACAGTACTAACTCTGCAACAGAATGTACTGTAATCTATACACAGTGCAAGTCAGAAGCAGATATTATTCATATCGACATTATTGCAAACAGATTCTTATATAATATGGTAAGAATCGTTATAGGAACACTAATTAGCATTGGAAAAGGAACTTTTCCTGCAGAATATATGCTTGAAGTTCTAAATGCAAAAGACAGAACTAAAGCAGGCCCTACTGCAAGACCAGAGGGTTTAACACTAATGTCAGTATATTACGGTAAAAAGTATAACATATCCGACTATTTAATAATGGAGGCCATTTATAATGAAAACCTACTCTGCAAAGCCTCATGAAGTTGAAGCAAAATGGTATTTAATTGATGCTACAAACAAAACATTGGGCCGTTTAGCAACAGAAGTTGCAAATCTCTTAAGAGGTAAGCATAAACCACAATACACACCACACATTGACACTGGTGACTTTGTGATATTAGTTAACGCAGACAAAATTACAGTAACAGGCAGTAAAGAAACAGATAAAATTTACTATCACCACACAGGTTATCCATCAGGTCTTCGCTCAATCAGTTTTAAAGATATGATGAAAAAGCATCCTACAAGAGCGATAGAAAAAGCTGTTCGTGGTATGTTACCACATAATACATTAGGTGATCAGCAATTCCAAAAATTAAAAGTATATGCAGGACCAGAACATCCTCATCAAGCACAGCAACCAATCGAGTATAATGTGGAGGTTA
The DNA here is from genome assembly GCA_003499585.1 of Cyanobacteria bacterium UBA9579. Classification (GTDB taxonomy): domain Bacteria; phylum Cyanobacteriota; class Vampirovibrionia; order Gastranaerophilales; family UBA9579; genus UBA9579. The sequence continues at coordinate 5,518 of DNSU01000150.1, forward strand.
ATAAATAATGCCAGAAGTAGTAGCTACTGGAGTTGGGCGTAGAAAATGTGCTATAGCACGTATTAAATTAGTTCCAGGAAAAGGTAGAATCTTTATTAATAATAGAACAACTAAAGATTATTTCGGTAATCGTGCAGCTCTTGAAATGATGATTTACCAACCGCTTGTTTTAACAGAAAATGAAACTAAATTTGATGTTAGAGTTAAAGTTGTTGGTGGCGGCGTAAGTTCACAAGCTGGTGCAATAAGACACGGTATATCAAGAGCATTATTAATGCAAAATCCTGAAACTAAAGGTATTTTAAGACCAGAAGGACTCTTAACCAGAGATCCAAGAGTTAAAGAACGTAAAAAGTATGGTCGCAAGCGTGCAAGAAAGCGTTTCCAATTCTCAAAACGTTAATTCTATTATTTACTTTAATATTACACCTCCTAAACAGGAGGTGTTTTTCATTGCAAAGAAAACCATGACTAATAACCCTATTAAACATGAATAACCTAAGTAAATGACTAATCGGGGAATATCTTGAATGTGAGTGTTTTGATTATATTAAGAATGTGCATATTCCACTCTCACTCATAAACTGTTTTTGACTCAAGATCGGCATGTCCGATCTTTTTTATTTGTTAAGCTTTCTGGTCAAATGTTGAATCATATAAAATTTTACTCTATTATATAAGCAAAGAGAAAGCTGGAAATATTAATGAGCAATACTATTAGACAAATAGCTATATATGGAAAGGGTGGAATAGGAAAATCTACCTTATCAAGCAATTTAACAGCATCTTTTAGCCAGCTGCAATTGCAGCCTGCACAGATAGGTTGCGATCCAAAGGCTGATTCTGTAAACACACTAATGGGTGGAAATTTTATCTCTACTATCTCAGAGATAGTCAGAGAGCATGGAAATTCAGAAGAATCAATTTATAAGGCTATTTATAGAGGATTTAATGATATAGTATGCATTGAATCAGGCGGGCCAATTCCCGGGCAGGGATGCGCCGGAAGAGGTGTTCTGGTAGCTTTAAATCTTATCGAGCAATATAAAATTCTTGAAAAACTCGACATAGATATTGCTGTTTATGACGTACTTGGAGACATCGTTTGTGGTGGATTTGCCCAACCAATTAGACAGGGTTATGCTCAAGAAGTTTATATAGTCACAAGTGGAGAGTATATGGCACTTTATGCTGCAAATAACATTGCTGTAAGTATCAAACTTTTTGCTGAACAAGGGCTAAAATCAAGAGTGGCCGGCATTATTAGTAATTTAAGAAATGTACAGTATGAAAAAGAGATCATAGAAGAATTTGCGCAATTAATTGATGTACCAATAATTCACCATATACCAAGATCTGATTACGTCCAAAAATCAGAGCTTATAGGGCAAACTGTCATAGAAGCTTATCCTGAGTCAGAACAGGCAAAAAATTATTTTGAACTGGCAAACAAAATACTGAATAATCAGGAAAGACTTATTCCGAATGCATTATCAAAACAGGAATTGTTGGATTTAATGAAGAGATATTCAAATATTGACTTAAATACAGTCAGACACACTATTTCGTCACTGTGAAAATTGCTGCGCATTTTCAAGGTGACTCCATTGTAAATGCTAAATAATCCCATATCAATATTAAGCAGGTAGATATGCAATCAAAGATAAAACAATCAAAATTGGCAAAAGCAGGGTACAGATGGACAAAAGTTTCAGAATTATTTAATGAAACTCCTCCACTAGGCTCAAATTGTGATATTAAAGATAAATTTCCCGGTTATGAAGGCTTATGGTGTAGATTGATAATGGCTGTTACCAGCTATGCAATGGTGAATAATGCAGTTGCAGTAATTCATGGTCCTTCAAACTGTGGCTGGGCAGTGAGAAATTTTACTTCTACAGACTATTCCTTATATTACGGCAATCCGTTTTTGCATATGCCCTGTACAAATATAGATGAAAATGCTGTGATTACCGGAGGAAATGATGCTCTAATAAAAACTTTGCTTGAAGTTGATAAAGACTATAAGCCTGAGCATATATGTGTTTTTGATACATGTTCCACTGCTCTTATTGCAGATGATATAGACATGATTATTAATACGACGCAAAAAGATTGCTCCGCAAAGATTAGTTATATTCCAGCAGCAGGCTTCACTGCGCCATGGCTGGGTAAATCAATAGAAGAATGTGCTATTAACTATGCAAATATGATGGAAGAACCGGAAGAAATTCTGGAAGATTCTGTTAATTTGCTGGGACAATATAAGGAAAATTTCTGCGTCAAAAGAATGCAAAAACGTGGAAAATACCCCGATGATGCAACAGAATTAGTAAGATATATAGAAGCATTAAACCTGAAATTGCATAGAGTCGTGGTATCAGGTAATTATGAATATATAAAGACTGCACCACAAGCAAAAGTAAATGTAATAAGCTGTCCTACCTGGGGATTTCCTTTAGCTGAAAGAATGAATAAAAAATTTGGCACTGAATATATGAAGCATGCTATACCGATAGGCATTGAAGTTACATCTAAATGGATAAGAGAGCTTGCTGAGTTTATGGACAGACAGCAAGAAGCAGAAATACTTATAAAAAAAGAAATAGAAGAAATTTCTCCAATATATGATGAAGTTAAAAGACTGGTACAAGGGAAAGCTGCTCTTATAGAATGTGGAAGAAATTCTCAAACTGCTTTTGCAAGACCTATGGCACTAGCCAGAATGCTACAAGAAATTGGAATGACTCCATATTTATTTGGGTTACACCCGCTTGAGCTTAAGGCAAAAGCTATGGATTTAAATTATTTTCTCTGGGACGGCTTTGACCCTCAGATTCTTGCAGGAAGCTATGCCTATCAGCAGCCCGTAAACATCAATCATGTAATTGATGATCTGGGACTGGATAAAGATCAGTATGTTTATTTCACAGAAGATGTTTTTCCTATGGCAAGATCAGGCATATTTGATGCTTGCGATATTCCAAGAGTTGAAACAGGTGTGCATTTAAGAAGAGTTATCAATGCACCGGGGCGTGGAGTAGGCTTTAAAGGTGCAAAAGCACTGGCTCAAAATATAATAGAAGCTATACAAGCAGCACAAAGAGGTAATAAACCCACTCTTTATGGTAGAGTTCATGGTGAATTTTATGAATTCAATGATATACCCAATAAATTATGATG
>DNSU01000028.1:0-4895 GCA_003499585.1 Cyanobacteria bacterium UBA9579
AACTTAAGCTGGACAGATGCTTCCAATAATGAGAGCGGATTTAAAGTTCTTCAATCTGTGAACTCAACAAGCAGCTTCCAGCAAGTTCAAACTGTAGGTACTAATGCTTCAACAACAGCAATTGATCTTGGTGCTAATCCAATATCAGGTACCTATTATTATCAAGTAATAGCAACAAATACTGATGGAGATTCACAACCATCAAATACAGCTAATGCTACTATTCAAATATCTAATGTACCAGCAGCTCCTTCTGATTTAGCAGTTACAAATGTAACTAAAGGAGCAACCAGCGGTAATTACTATGTATACCTTAGCTGGAAAGATAACTCAAATAATGAAACAGGATTTGAACTTTATCAATCCATTAATTCTACAAGTAATTATCAGAGAGTAAAAACCCCGGGTGCTGATGGTACCAGCTATGGTATCAACCTTGGAGCAAATCCAACTCAGGGTACATACTATTACAAAATAGCAGCTGTTAATGCTGATGGTAAATCAGCTGATTCAAACGTAGCAACAGCTGAAGTTGGAACAGTAACTCCACCTCCTCCAACTCAGCAGCCTCCTGCAGTTCCATCCGGATTAACTGCTATGGTCGGAAAAGACACCACTGGCAATAGTGTTGTAATTCTTACCTGGCAGGATAATTCAAGTGATGAGCAAGGTTTCAATCTTTACTTATCAAATTCAGCTACAGGCGGATTTTCTAAAGTAGCAACATTTGGTCCTGGTCAGACAATTGTAGTACATAATGTCGGATCAGCAGCTACTACATTCTATTATCAGGTTAAATCCTTTAATGCTGGCGGTGAATCAGGTGCTTCAAACACCTCTTCAGCAACAGTTAATTAATCTGATAACTGTAATACAGGGGGCCTTCTCTATCAAGAGAAGGCTCTTTGTATTGTTTATAGCCACAAGGCTAAGTATTAATACCAGCATAACTAATATTTAATTTTTGTTGAAAATTGCATAATACACAAAGACGGAGTATGTAGATTATTATCTTCAAGGGGAAATATGAAAGTCATAATAGCTTCAAAGTTCTATTATTTGAGAGCAGGACTGGAATCGTACTTATTTAAAATATCTGATACACTCAGATCGTATGGTCATGAGGTCATTCCTTTTTCCACAACATACAAAGAAAATATTCCAAGCGAATACAGTGAATTTTTTACCGAATATATAGACTTAGGAGGCGAGGAAAGAGTAGGTTTATACGGAAAATTCAAAGCACTGACAAAGATTTTTTATAATATAGATGCCAGAAACAAGTTTTCACAACTATTAGATTACACAAAACCTGATATCATATGGGGATTTGGAGTTCATAGGCATTTATCCCCTGCTATTTTTATGGAAGCAAAAGCACGATCAATACCTGTAATACACAGGCTCTCTGATTATGCAATAATTTGTCCTGATTCAAGGCTAACAAAAGGCGATGGTTCAAACTGTGAAGAATTATTGTGTCCTGCAAAAGGGTATATTAACGCTATTAGACACCAATGCGTGCGTCAATCCAGAGCAAATGACCTTAGCAAAAGACCTTCCATTGTTGCTAGTGTAATTGGAGCTTTAGAGCTTCATTTCCATAATAAATATAAAGCCTACATAAACAATGTGGACAGGTTTATAGCGCCGAGTAATTTTCTTCGGCAGACTATGATAAAAAGCGGAATCCCCGAAAACAAAATAACCCATATTCCTATTTACATTGATCCTGATAAGTATAATCCTGAATTTATCTCGCAGCCTTATATGGTTTATTTCGGACGCCTGAGCCGCGAAAAAGGCATCCCGTTATTGTTAGAAGCGATGGGGAGTCTCAAACAGTACAAGCTGCTGATTGCAGGTGATGGCCCGCAAAAGGAATACTTAGAGCAAATAAAAGAAAAGAGAAATCTTGATAATGTCACATTTCTAGGCAAATTACATGGGGAACAGCTAAATAGATTAGTAAGAAACAGCAGATTGGTAATAGTTCCATCAACCTGGTTTGATAATTCTCCAAATGTAATTTTTGAATCCTTTGCCCTTGGAAAACCTGTTCTTGCAGCAAATATTGGAGGAATCCCTGAATATATTCACGAAAATATTGATGGATTACTGTATAAACACAATGATGTTGATGAATTAAAAGATAAAATAGATCTTCTTATGAGCCAGCAAAGCCTTTGCGAAGAAATGGGCAGGGCTGCAAGGAAAAAAGTCGAGATGAAATACAATCCTCAAGTTCATTATGGAGAGATCATAAAGTTATTTCAGGAAATTACAAATAATTCTGGAGGCAGAACATGAAAATAGCAGTGGTAGGCTCAAGGGGCGTGCCGGCAACATTCGGAGGAATAGAAAAACATTGTGAAGAAATATATTCAAGGCTTGTTAAAATAGGCCATGCCGTAACTATATATGCCAGAAAAGGATATATAGATGAAAGCATTAAAGAATATAAAGGAATAGAAATTAAACCTTTATGGACATTTAAGTCTAAGCATCTCGAAGCAACATTTCACACGTTCTGGGCTCTTTTGCATGCCGTATTTTCTGATGCTGATATCATTCACTTCCATGCACAGGGTCCTTGTTTGTTTGCTTGGCTGCCAAAGCTTTTAGCTCCTGATAAGAAATTAATTTTCACCTGTCATGGTATTGATTGGCAAAGAAATAAATGGAATCCACTTGCAAGTGGTATTATTCGTCTTGGAGAAATCTTCAGCGCTACTCTGTTTGACACTCAGATAACTGTATCTCAGGCTTTAGAGATGTATTACAGAAATAAGTACAATATTAACTCCATAACAATTATAAATGGCGTAACCATAACTCACACAAAAGAACCTGAAGAGATAAAAGAAAAATTTGGCCTTGAAGAGAAGGAATATTTGTTATTTGTAGGCAGGTTAGTGCCTGAAAAAGCACCTCATAAGCTTATAGAAGCATTTAGACAAATTCATACAGATAAAAAATTGGTAATAGTCGGTGATTCTGCTTCTACTGATGATTATGTAGCTCACCTGAAAAATTTGGCTAAAGGTGATGACAGAATTATTTTTACTTCCTACCTTTATGGAGAAGCACTTAGAGAGATATATTCAAATGCTTATCTTTACGTATCAACTTCAGAATTAGAAGGGCTCCCGCTCACTCTGTTAGAAGCTATGTCCTATGGTATTCCAACTTTATCCAGTCCTATCGCACCTCATGTAGAAGTAATCGGTAATAATGAAGATTTCGGTTATTTATTTAAATCAGAAAAACTTAGTGATATTAAGGAAAAATTAGAGCAGCTTCTTAATCAGCCTGCATTAAATCTAATTAGAATGGGCTTAAAAGGACAAGACAGAATCCGAATTCAGCATAACTGGGATACTATAGCCAAAAAACTTGAAATAGCTTACAATTTTACCCGCAGACATAAAAACACAGATAAACTTACATCAGCAATCAGAAGACACTTTGCTTTGACATAATTAAGATTAGTTATAAGTAGTGCATTGTTTCATTAATTATAATTACTATTGCAGAAGGGTAAATTTTCTCCGTCGCTGATGTGTCATCAAAATGACATGACACATAGGCTCCTACAAAAACTTACCCTCCTGCAATTATTAAAACACTCCAATAATAAATTGATCAATGAATTGTAATGGATTAAATCCCCGGCATGAGCCAGAGAGGGACTCCTGAATAAGTTACGCCTAAACCCATATTATCAAAAATTTCATTTAAAGTAGTTCCTGTTATCTTTTGCAGGAAGTTCTTTTTGGGAGTCATATCAACAACGTGAGGTTTGCCTTTTATCTCAGCAAGCTTGGCTGCCAGATCGACAGCGTCTTCCTGAGTACCTATTTCATCAACAAGCCCATACTCTTTTGCCTGAAGCCCCGTAAATATTCTCCCGTCAGCAAATGATTTTACATGCTCAACATTAAGATTTCTACTAGTTGCAACTGTTTCAATAAATTGATTATAAGTGCTATCAATTAATTCTTGCAATATACGCTTTTCTTCATCAGTGAAATACCGCGAATTGGAAAGAATATCTTTATAAGGTCCTGATTTGATTACTTGATGATCAACTCCGATTTTTTGATATAAATCTTTAATCACAGCGGTTTTAATAATTACACCTATAGAACCGGTAATTGTTCCGGGATTTGTTATAATTTTATCTCCGGCTGCTGCTACATATACACCACCACTTGCAGCAACATCACCAAAAGATACAACTACTTTTATATTCTCTTTTTCTCTTAGTCTTTTAACAGCAGCATAAATTTCCTGAGATGCACCGACAGTTCCACCGGGGCTATTGATTCTCAGTACCATTGCTTTTATGTCATGTTTTTTGACAGAGTCTATTGCTTCGAGTATTTTTGTTGCTACCGGCATATTTACAGCATCAACGATAATGCCTTCCAGCTTAACAAGGGCAACTCTTCTATCCTCGAATAATTTATACTTAGTCCTGCTATAGCATTTACTGAGATCTTCCATCATTTTCCAATCCCCACTATACAATATTAGCTTTTATCTTGAAGTGCCTTTTTAGCACTTTGCCATAAATTTTCCAATTCGTCTTGCGTACACTCAGTTAAGTCTTTTGTAGCAATTTGTTCCATCAGCTGGAATCTGCCGGTAAATTTCTTATTTGCCCTTAACAATGCTAATTCTGCATCGACGCCATGCCATCTTGCTACATTCACCAGAGAAAAAAGAATATCCCCGAGTTCATCTTCCATTTTCTCCTGATCCTCTTGCTCAACAGCCTGCTGAAATTCTTTTATTTCAGAATCCAGACATTCCCAAAGAGATTTAACATTTGGCCATTCAAACCCAACTTTTATAGCTTTTTTACTTATCTGAGTTGCAGCCATAAGAGC
>DNSU01000028.1:4978-8800 GCA_003499585.1 Cyanobacteria bacterium UBA9579
AGGTTGAGATCGGATTATACCTGATAGGGCAGAGGTTCTCTCAGGCTTTTCTTCTTTCTTAATTCTTTCCCAGTTAACTAAAACATCTTCAGTGCCTTTTACTTTTGTTTCTGCAAACACATGAGGATGGCGTCTGATGATTTTATCAGCTATGGTTTTGGCTACATCTTCTATGTCAAATCTGGATTCTTCGCTGGCAATCTGGGCATGCAAAACAACCTGGAGCAAAACATCTCCAAGTTCTTCTTTAAGTTCTTCAGAATCGCCACTTTCTATAGCATCAATAGCTTCATAAGTTTCCTGAATAAAATTTTCCCTGAGAGACTCGTGTGTTTGCTCTTTATCCCAGGGGCAACCATCAGGGGCTCTTAATTTTTCTATGACATCAATTAGTCTTTGTAGATTTTCCAGATTCCTATGCGACATAATCTATTTTTTTAGGCCCAAAGGAACCGTGTTTCTCCATTCTGTCGATAAGCTTTGTGCTCATAGCTTTTGGATCAGCAGCCCAAACAGGAATGCCTCTGCTTTCAAATTCAGCCACCGTCTCTTTCGCTGCTCTTATAAACTTATCTCCGAATGATTCTGATCCATTAGCTCTGGATAATTCAGCTTCCTGTCTTTTGACAAAAACATCACCCGTTGTTTCAACCCCTTTGAAACAAAATCCAGCTGCTTTATCAGATTGAGATAAAACCTTATCAGCTTTTTTATCTGTACAGGAGTTTATCCCTGGAACTTTCGAGACTTTATTTACCGGCTCAATCATAAATCCCTATGCGCTCCTTTAACTCTCACCAATATCTTACATTTTATTACTTGTTCTAATAATCTGCAACATCACTTTGGATGATATTTGAAAACCCTGAAAATCAAAAATAATAAACTATAATGCTATTTTGGACTGTTTGTGTGCCTGAGAAAATAAATTTAAAACTATTAATAACGCTGGCAAAATAAGAAATGGTATTAATAGTATACCAATGCATGTGCAAACAGACAATACTAATAAAAAAGGAATTAATAACAAAATAACTAAAGATAAACCCAGGCTTGCTAGATAGTCAGGAATTATTCTTGATATTCCGATAAATACTTTGTCCAGCTTAAATGAATCCTGAAAATTAAAATTATCAGCATATGTGGTAGCAATAAAAGGCAAAATCGCCAGATAAATAAGTATAAAAGGAGCAACAAACAGTACAACAAAAGTTAAACTAAGTAACGAAACTATCGGATTATCCTGATACAAGCCAAAAACAACTCCGCTAATCATAGTTGGAACTGCGGCTATGGCAACAAGTATAAATAGATACAGTATATTAATGGCAAAAAAGTACATTCCATATTTAAAATAATCCAGAAACTTAGAATCCCAATCAGGTAAGAGCGGTTCTTTTCCGTTAATTTCATTGTGTGCAGATTGTAATGCATATCCAAAAGGAATAGCATAGACTAGAATTGCCAATATAGACATTATAAAACTTAAAATAGCTTCCAGCCCTCTGACTATAAGAGATGCCTGTATCTCATAATGAGCCATAGGAGTTCCCATTATTACTGCATTTAAAAAACCAATTATAGTATGTATGATAAATACTGCAAAAAAGAAAATTCCGCCTATAAGCAATTTTTGTGGCCAATTAGCAGCCTTAAAAGGAAAAGTAAAAGCTTTTTTAATATCAATACTCATAATACACCTCTAAATTTTTAATAATCCTCTGTGTCATTCTGAGCCCATTCATTTCACTTAAGCATTAACACTTTGCCTGTACTCCTTATACGTCTGCGCAAACAGATTTACTGTAATTAAATGCACAATTAAAACCAGAAATTGAGGTATTATTGCGCCAATACAGGTTAAAGTTAATATAAAATATATGGGAAGCCAAGCTATCCACAGTCCTGCTGTTATTAAAAGGCTTTTAAAGTAATAAGGAAAAGTCTTAGAGATTGCATTTAAAATCTCTCTAAACTTAAAAGCATCTTTCCAGTTAAAATTATCAGCATAAAACAGCGTTATAAAAGGAGCCACTATAGCAAATAAAAGCCCTAAGACACCACCTATAGCTCCAGCAACAGTATTAGTAACCTGAAAATCAGGACTAAAAATAGCTAAAGCCGATGCTACCAGTAATCCTATTACAAGCGCTATTAAAAATATAAAGAGGTAATAGCCAAAATTAATCAGATAATATACAATCCCTTTTTTAAAATAATTAAAAAATCCGGAATCCCAGTTAGGCAAAAGCGGAGCTTCATCTTTCACCTCATTATGTGCTGACTGTATTATGTATCCCATAGCAAAAGCTAAAATAGGAATATTAACTATACTATTAACAACAGTCTGTAGCATTGATCTACTCATATCAGTTAATTGAATATTTAATTGAGGAAGCACCACTCTTTCAATAGCAAGGCTTAATGCCAAATCAAGCAAAAAAGCGCCAAAAAAGAAAAGTCCACCAATCAATATTTTTTGAATCCATTCAGAATCAGAAAAAATAAACTGAAAAGCCTTTTTAATATTAATACCCATATTCAAATCTCCAAAATATGCCTTTATATAAAAACAAAATAATGCTTTTTATTATAAAGCATTATTTTAATAAATTACATCAATCTAATTTTTAATCATTATAAACTCATTATTCGGGTTTCTTTATTGTCAATAGCTCTAAGCAGGTTTACCATCTCAATTGCACCTTTGGCAGCTTCGGCACCTTTGTTGCCTGATTTGGTTCCGGCTCTTTCAATTGCTTGCTCAATATTGTCGGTGGTTAACACTCCAAATATTACAGGAACACCTGTTTTTAAACCAACCTGTGCAATGCCTTTAGCTAATTCAGAAGAAACATATTGGAAATGAGGAGTATTTCCTCTTATGACTGCACCAAGAGTGACAATAGCGGCATATTCTTTGGTTTCAGCCAGTTTGCTTGCAATAACAGGTATTTCAAAAGCACCCGGTACCCATACTACATCGATAGAATTTTCAGATACACCGTGTCTGTTTAACGCATCAAGGCAGCCATCTAAAAGCTTTGAGCCGATAAACTCATTAAATCTGCCGATTACTACAGCATATTTTTCTTTTCCTGCCGTTAACTTGCCTTCATACACATTGACCATTTTATTTCTCCTTATAAAATATGATTCATCTTATCACGCTTTGTATCAAGATAATATTCATTATATTTATTCTTGCACACTGGCATTGAAACTCTATCAACAACTTCTAGACCGTATCCTTCAAGTCCAATAATTTTTCTTGGATTGTTGGTAATCAGCCTGAATTTTTCAAGTCCGAGATCGTGCAGTATTTGCGCGCCAACTCCATAATCTCTCAAATCTGGGGCGAATCCTAAAGAGATATTCGCCTGAACGGTATCTTCACCTTTTTCCTGTAAAGCATATGCTTTAAGCTTATTTATTAAACCTATTCCTCTGCCTTCATGGGCTTTCAGGTATACAAAGACACCAGTCCCTTCCTGGTTGATTACTTCCAGTGCAGTCCCAAGCTGATTTCCGCAGTCACATCTAAGGCTATGGAATATATCTCCTGTCAAACACTCACTATGCATTCTGACGACAGGCACTCTTGAGTTAAATTCCTCCAAATTGCCTTTAACTAATGCCACATGCTCTGTTTTATCAAGCTCATTTATATAGCCGTATATATCAAAGTCGCCAAAAACGGTTGGTAATTTAGCTTTTATAACTCTTTTTACAAATCTTTCCTGCTGAAGTCTGTAAGAAATTAACTGAGCGACGGTAATAAATTTAATATGATGCTCTGTAGCGAATTTAGCAAGGTCATCC
>DNSU01000097.1 GCA_003499585.1 Cyanobacteria bacterium UBA9579
GGTGCAGCTTTAACCGCAGTCCAAAAATAGAGCCTGTAAAGATTCTATATCTTGATTTTTACATTTTTAGCCAGACAGGCTCTTAAATCAAAAATACTTCCTTTAAATTGTTCTTAATGAAAATCTATAGACGCTATACTTGCTCTATATTTAGATCACCAAGATCCTGCAAGTATTTGACGTTCATTGCAACTGTATTATAATCAGCCATAATTGATAAAACTGAAGGTTTTGTAAGATATTTTTGTCCAACTCGCTGGATATCTTCAGGTTTTACTTTATCAATTGCTTCTAATAGTTGGGTTATATAGAGTTTCCCGTTAACTTCTTGTCCTGCATTTATGCTGTGAGTTTTGCCTGCAGCAGATTCAGACCCAAATATTGTTTTACTTATCACTGATAGTTTTGCACTTTCTAATTCATCCTGACTGACAGGATTTTCTATAAGGCTTTGCAAATTTTGCTTAAATCCTTCAATAGATTTTTTAAAATTATTGTTAGGGATTTGCATTCCATTCATATAATCTGTGGTTGAAGTACTTATAATCATCATAAACTGATTTGCCACAGGATTGCTTATAAAGTTGGACCTAACACTATAAGCCAGATTTTTCTTTGTTCTTAAATCCTGAAACAGACGTGAAGACATATCACCACCCAAAACATGATTTAAAACAGTAAGAGCAGCTTTATCTTCTACACTTTTAGCCTCACTTGCATCAAACATTTGAATTATTTGAGCCTGAGGAACCGGAGCTATTGTGACATTAACCTTATTTTCATCTAAAGGCTGAACCTTAAAGTCAATGGTATGTCCATATTTCTTAGCTTGAGGAACGGTCTCCATAGATTTTACAATTTTATCCTGTAATCCTGCTGTTTTACTTATTGGTCCTGTGATTGTAGTTTGTGCCTGAGAATTTTGAATAAAATAATTATAAAGATCTTTTACATCCTGTAAAGTGATTTTATCAATGTTTTCCTGAATAGATCTAACTGTATATCCATAAGGATGATCCCTATATAAAGTATGCATCGCTTTTTGGGTTGGGTCTTCATAAGCGACTTTTAGTGCAAACGTAATTTCATTTTTAGCTTTATTAAAGTTTTCTTCTGAAAGATTCGGATTATAAATAATTTCTTTAGCCAAATCCAGTGCTAAAGGTAAATTTTTAGCCTGATTATCCGTTTCCACTTCAATACTATATGTTCTAACTGAAGGGGCAATAATTATATTGTCTGTATCTGCAATATCTTTAAATTCCTGCTCGCTAATATTAGCTGATCCTTTACCCATCATCGCAGCAAGAATATAAGCTACGCCAGGTTTATGTGGGGGCAACTTTTCAGTTTCAAGACAAACACTTGAACTTGATCTTATAGAATTTGGATTATCATTAATTATTAAGCGAACATTATTTGGAAGCTCAAAATTCTTGATATTTCCTAATTTTAATTTATCAAGATTGCTTCCAAAGCTTATATCCTGAGGAGCTTTTTTTGCCAGGGTTCTACCAGAACTAAAACTATCTACAGGAGATACAACTGTGATAGAAGCTTTAGTAAAATCGAAATATTTTCTTGCTGCTTCCTGAATATCCTGAGGAGTAATACTGTCTATCGCTTCTAACACATTAGTATAAGCTTTTATATCACCATGTTGCACAATTGCATTGCCAACCAGATTGGTCATATAGCTTGAATATTCACTTGCTCTGGTTAAACCATCTACCAGTTTGCCTTTAATTGTTTTAATTTCTTTGTCGCCAAGAGGCTTATTTTTTAGCATACCAACCAATGATGAAAAACCATTTAGAGCATCTTCTTCCTTGCCTGGTTCACATTGTATGTCTGTAGTCATAACCTGAGGATCACTCAGATTTGAGCTATATACTCTGGTGGCTGAGCGAGCTTGAATATTCTGTCCAGCTAGCAACTTTGGTACTAGGGCATTTTCATAACCAGTTAATGCAATATTAAGAGCAGAACTTAATAAGGATTCTTTAACATCATTATTTTTTGGGCCTATGAAACCAAGTCTTGCATATCCCGCACCAATTCCCTGAGCTGGTATAAAGCTAAATCTGGTTTTTTGGATAGGATTCAGGTGTTCATAATGCTTACTTTGGGGGTTTGATTTAGTATTTTTTGAACTAAAATGTTTATCTACCAGCTTTATAATGTTATCAGGCTTTACATCTCCAATGATAACAGTTGTCATATTATCAGGGGTATACCAGGTATTGTAGTAATTAACCACATCTTCTCTGGTGAGTCTTTTAATATTCTCTTCCGAGCCTGCTATAAGGTCTTTGGCATTAGTTTTAATGCCAAATAAATGATTTAGCATTACTTTATCCATAAAAGAATTAATGCCGCCCGACATCATCTGAATTTCTGAGCTAACTGTGCCTTTCTCTTTTTCTATCTGATCTTGTGAGAAACTGGGATATTGCAGTATATTGGCATGTAGTCTGACAGTTTCATCCATCTCTTTTTGTTGATTATGGATAGATTTAACATAATACGCTGTTTCATCATAACTGGTAAAAGCATTTATTTCTGCTCCCATTTGGTGAGTTTTTTCATTAAACTCACCTGGTGCTAGATCTTTTGATCCATTGAAAAGGCTATGTTCAATAAAATGACTTATTCCTCTAATATTATCAGGTTCATTAAATGAACCGACTTTTACAAAGGTTTGCAGCATGGTTGGCCCGGGCCTTGGGATGACAATTACTTTTTGCCCATTATCAAGCTGATAAAATTTCCCTTTAAGATCATCATAAAAGGGAACATCAAAAGTTTGAACTTCCTTATATCCTGTAAATGAAACACTTTTAGCTAATGCCTGGGCTTTTAATGCCTGATTTATAATATTAAAATCTATATAAGTATTAATGGGATTACTATGATTAGATTGCTTGCTTTGGGTGTTGTTAATTTTAGCTTTAGATTTATCTAATGAAGGGTATCTGACAGATAAATTACTACTATTTATTACAGGCATTTAAACTCACTCCTACCATGCTATTAGCTAAATGATTAAATGTCTCTAAAAATAGAAATTGATAGTTTTTATCAGAAAAGTTACAAAGTTGTAACTTAAAAATATTTCCACACATTTGAAATTAGTAATCTTGTATTTTCTTTTTATTATTTATCTTAAAAAATGTTGAGGGGAAATATATGATTGAGAATGGTTTAGAATTTTATAAAGATATTTTTGAGAATATACTCGAGGGTATATTGCTTTGTAGTTCTGATTTCATAATTATTGATGTCAATAAATCTTTTGAGGAACTTTCAGGTTAATAAGAAAGAGGAATTATACTCTTCCACGTAAGTATTAAAGAAACCTTTATAATTTCAGGCTTCTTTTTTATTGTTTAAAAAGTTGGTATCTGGTTTTTAAAACAACTTATACACTTTGTGGAAGTAGAATTTATTGGAATATCTAATGATTAACTTTTGTTAAATTATTTTTTAAAATTATCAATAAAAAGTTTTTATGGGGGTTTTAATAACTAGATTTATACCTAATACATCGAAGTCTGTTGAATGGAGCTTATGTTAGGAAGAAAAAATGGATAGATTGAACTTATCAAATCAGGGACTACAAAAGTATGTTGGGTTTTTAGGGAAGAGAACGGATCATAATCTGGTTAAAGAGTTAACGCAAGATTCAGGTGCACTTTTTAAACCAAAAGAAAGACAATTGTTAGAGGCTATAAATAGACTTTCAACTGATAATTCCAATGAAACTATAGAATTTTTGCTATCAGTTGCACAGGATCTCAAATATGGAGTCAGAAAAAATTCTGCGTTAGGCAGCTTTTTAGACCAAGACTCCAATATTAAAGATAGAAAAAATAAGCAGAATGTTAACTGGGAAGAAACTCTAAAAGCTTCTATCAGAAAAGCTCTTGATGTAAATACATCAAATGATAAAGCAGCTTTAGAGGAAAAGTTTGCAAAAGTATTTCCTGAACCTGTAAAGACAGATGATGAAGTAAGCAAATTATATTGGTTGTCAGCTAATCCTGCTGTTCAGCAGGAACAAGAAGCCATTAGTTTAAGAAATAAAATACTGGCTTCTCAGGAATTTAATAAGCAACCACAAAATTTATCTACACAAGAATCAGAACAGTTAAAAGCTCATAAAAAGGATTCTAGGAAAAATATAGACTTTTTCCTTGCTTCTTCGGAGTCTTCGATTTCTGAAAAAGTGGAAATTTTAAAATTATTATCGCACTTAATGTCACCTGAATATAAGATAAATCCACAGTTACAAGATAGAAAAGTGCAGGTATTGTCGGAAGTTTTAAATGATATTATTATAAAAACTCCCGGCAGAAATAAACTAACAACTAAAGATGTAAGTCAAAGGAATCATGGCATGTGCGTGGCTATTTCTATAAGCAGAAAAGCCTTGCCTAATGAACATAAATTGGCTCATGTAACAAATATACTTTCTGAGCTTAGTGATAAACCTACAATGGAAGTACATGATGTAACTGATCATAAGAAAAAAGTTACAGTCGAAAAGCCTGAAATTGATTTTGCGGAAGCGTTTCGTCAGGGTTATAGAATTGTGGACACCTCCGCATTAAACTGGATGCATATAGCTGATTCTACCGGTAATGGTGAAATACAGGGAAAAAAATTCGTTTCATTTGATAAAGAAAATTATGGAATGATGCAGGATGCTCATCTGGTTCTTGATATGGCCCCTGAGTTTAAGCCTGAGCAGGATATGCTTAGAGCTGCTATGAAAACAAAAGAAATTATTGATATGAGAGCAAAAGTGGTTGTTGAAGGTATAGAAGAAAAAGAGGCTAAAATAGCTTCTAATGCAGGCAATCCAAAAACTTTTGATGATACTTCTGCAAGGATGGCTAATCAGGTTCATAAAAATGTGGAAAATATTCTCAAAGAATTGCTCCCTGAAAGTGATGAGAATAAGGCAAAGATCCTGGCGGAAAAACTATTAGACCCACGTAAAGTGGAAGATAGCAGACATAGAATTGATTCAAGAGAAGAAGAATTTACCAAAAAACAAAAACTCAAAGCACTAATCAAAGCTGAAGCTCAAAATGTAAATAGTGAAAAATTAAATGTTTCTGTTGATAAGATATTTGATAACTATACAACTTTTGAATCTATAGTAAAAGAAAGAAAAGAAAAATCAGAAAAACATTCTCTAGCAGCTAAAGTAGAACATTATGAAAGTCTATTTAAATTAGCAGCTTTCTATCGTGTGCAAAAAGAAAGAGAGCTTGATGTGCCAGATAGACTTGCTAAATTAGCTGAAAATTTAAAAGTGCCTGCTCAAAAAGAAGCTGTTCTTCAAAAACTTGAAAGCAGAGGTGATGTTCTTCCAAGAGAGACATTAGATAACTTACAGGCAAAATTTGAAGAAATCAAAAGTTATAGTGAACAGAAAAAATTAGCAAGAAGAGAAGGAAAGGAATTGAATATTCCTGAGCCATATAATTTCTCAGAAAGTCAAAAAGAAGTTTTTAAGAAAATTGAATCAGATTATTCAAGAATAAGAAGAGAAACTATAAGAAATTATAAAGATTTAAATAATAAACTGGCTCCACAGTTGGATGAGTTATATACTCGTGCAGGTAGAGCATTTGGTCATCCTTATGCAGAAGAGGAAGGACATAGTGGGCTTTCCACCGGACAAGGAACCCGTATTCTTGTACAAGCTAGTGGAGCACCACACTATGTAGAAAATAATGCTAAAATATTTGCTGATCATATAGAAAGCGCTAAAGGCGGAAGTATTAGCATGAGCCACGTTGAAAACTATGAATTTTCCGGGCATAGTCAGTATGTATATGATGTTGACAAGGTAAATATTAGGAATCCTAAAACAGGTGAATTAAAAGAAGAAAGAGTTTTCCGTCATGATAACACCTGGGGACCTAGCGAAAAAGATGGCTGGGACAAAGTCTGGGGCAATAAAAAAGATAAATTTAGTAATTGGAAAGATTCTGCCGGTAATTTCAGAACTGATTATAGTAAAAAGCGTGGTGGAGAATACGGATACTTATTTTCTCCTAATTACACCAATGGGGTGACGGAGAGTGAATTTTTATCTGGTATAGGGATACATAAGCCTGATCAGGTAGATAATGCAGCTATGAAAAAGCTTGATAAGAGTATAGGAGTTAAATATTCCTTATTTATGGATGCTATTTTAAGAGGTAAATTCTCTGGTGCTGCTGAAAAAGCCTTTGAATTAATATCAACTATTTTAAACAAACAAAATAGTGAAGCTACTGTTAGTAAATATTTTGACAGTTTAAAAGATAATCAGGGTAAAGGTGGTGCCAGATTTGACATACATCTTGATAGGCTTGCAGAAATTGAAAAAGAAGCGAATATTTATAAAGACAAGGTTATTGGTCTAATTCAGGGTTCTAAGGGTTTATATAACAGACAATTAGGATTACCTAAAGGAATAGAATCAAAAGAAGATTTTGATAAAATTCCAGAGAATCATCCAGTTAAGTTATTGCTTAAAAAGGTAGTAATGTCTGAAACGCTTGGGCATTTTGACGAACAATATACTCAAAATACTATAGTTAATATTCAAAAACAGGGATTCAAAGCTCTTGTCAGAGAGGGTAAGTTTGGAAAAGAAAAGCTGGAGATCAATTCAATTTCTGATCTTGAAAAAAATCCTTTAGGAAAGGCTGTAATCAGTTGGATAGATAATAAGTTTGACCCTCAAAATGATAAGGCTTTCATGGAAGTTTATAAGAATCTTGCTAATATGGACTCTCAAAGTTTTGATAAATTATTGGAAAGCTCAACACCAGAAGAGTTAGGAATTAAATTTGATGATCCTTATATACTTGTACAGAGAATCAGAGCTAGAAACGATGAGTCTATAAAGTCTGTATGGAAGCAGATATTCCAGCAAACCCATAATAAAGTTTTTGATGAAATTAAACAGGAAGAAACAGAAAAAGGCGGAGCAGATTCTGCAAAAAAACTAATCCATCTTTATAATGGATATAGAGAACTTTCTGTAGGACTCTCACACCTTGAAAGTGAGAAAAATAGGCAGTTAATATTTGATCAATATGGAGTGAGAGCTGCCACTCCAAGGATTGAAGTAGTTCCTGATGAATTATTAAAAGAGAATGCGAAAGCAAACTTAGGAATGATTGGTGGTCTAGCTGCTAATATAGCTGCTTTAAAACAAGTTAAAGAACAAAAAGCCAATGATCCTACAGAGTTAGAGCTGATTGATCAGAAAATAAATTCTCTTAAACAAGATATTGATGTTAATTCAGCTGTTTTAATAAAAGCAAATGTAATACCAAGAAATCAGAATAAAGTAGCTGAATTATTAAAACATTGGGTCAAAAGGGTTGCTGTTGATTCTAAATCGCCAGAATCTCAGAAACAATTTGATAATCTGGCTGATGAACTAACGAAAAATCATGTGACAAAACATCCAAAAGAATTCCTTAATTATATGACTAAGGAATTAATACAAATGGATCTTAATGATGATAAGGACCTTGTTAATAGCAGTATAATTAATTTCTGGTTTAATCATATGAAACAAACCTTGCGGGCTGCAGAAAGTGCACGACTTGAATATAAACTAATGAGTAATGTTGAAGAAGGTAAAATGCCTC
>DNSU01000086.1 GCA_003499585.1 Cyanobacteria bacterium UBA9579
AGATTTAATTTCGAACCGATTTCTTTGAAGATTCAAATAAATTGTAGTAATACATGAAATTATCGTGTATTCTTTCAATACACTTTTCTTTATTTATAATTTCTTTTATATATTCTTTTATAGGTTCAAGAAAAACCGTTCTTCCCACCGCGAACCCAATAACTCCTTCAACTTGAGCACCTTCAGATATCCATTTCTCAACGTGTTCTTTGCTGTCACCCTTACCCAGGATTATTATTCCAACCTGCTCCCTGGCTCCCTCTCTGGCTTGTTTTACTGAATGTACATAATCTTGTTTATTAAATAATCCTTCTATTTTCCAAACATCAGGTTCGACATTATTATTTTGCATTTCCTGAATTGTTTTAACTGTCAATTTTGGTCTCATTATTGTATCGAATTTAAAATAGTCTTTTTTAAATTCTTCAATTTGTTTATCTGTTGGCGGAATTAATACTTCAACTAAATACTTGTAGCCATTTTCTTTACAGAAGTAACTTATGATAGCTAATTTCTGTAATTGTCTTTTGTTTAATTCTTTGTCTGAATCCGGATTATATCTAACAAGGACTTTGCAAAAAGTCGGGCTGTATTTTTTAATATGTTCTGTAAATTCGTTACCGTATTCAAAATCCAGTTCGTGTTGTCCGCTTCTTTCTACATTTATACATACTGTTATCCCTCTTGATTTTGCATTTAAAATAATTTCATTGCCGTATTGTTCGTCTACTAAAATTGCCGCATATTCTTTAGGAACTCCACTTTCAATACACATTAGAAAGGCATCGTAAATTAACTGTTTGGCGTGCTTAATTATTTCAATTTGATTATTATTCAGAAGACCGGACGACGAGAACAACTCCTTGAAAAAGGTATTTCTATGATCAAAAGGAAGAATATATAAAGGTTTTTTCCATCCAAGTTCCTTAGTCATTTAACTAATAAAGGATAACTTAATAAAAAATATTAATACAATATTAACAGTTTTTAATGCTCTTCAACTGATTTCAGTTCAGCGAAGTGGTAAATCCACACACCGATTATACCTATAAAATATGAAAGCGGGAAAGAGAATTCCCTCAAAGTTACCTTTCCTACTCCCAGCACAAGCAGAAGTACATTATACAAAAGATACGGTCCTGTAAGCATTAAAATTAGAGAAGATACCGTTAACACTATGTGTAGGTAGCTTTTTCGTTCTTTTTTTATATAAAGCGAGGTTTCCTCATCTACTTCTTTGGGCTTTTTGTTTGCAGAGGTCCAATGGAATAAGAATAACGGTAAAGCAAATATAAGAACCGATGCCCTAAGTATTAAACTTCGTACGAAGGTTTCGTATCCGGAAGGATATGAATAGCCGGTGATATTAACCGTTGACGGTGAAATATAATCTAAAATCACTCGCATTATATCTGATGCTGTCACATACAAAATTCCTAAAGATACGAGTGAAATTAAATAATAATAGCCTTTCTTGGCAGCTTCGGTTTTTGCCGAATGCCCGCCTCCTGAGATGATTGATTTAATAATTATATAAATTATTCCTATAATCCCGGCTAGTCCGGCTAATGGAATTAAGTATCCTAATATACTAAAGTAACCGTAATAGTCCATCATAATCTTTATTGATACTCCGGATAATTAAAAACCGGAAGCATTTTTCCTCCTTTTTTTGAAATAATAAGCAAACAATAGAAGTTCAGCTGCAATTGGTACAAAAATTACAAGCAACAATTTAGTGTTAGAATCCAGGCTTCCGACTCCGCTGCCAACCGGTTCATTATCATCAGCTTTTCTAAATACCAAATCGTTATTCATCTCATATGGAGACATGTACCTGCTAAGTTTGGTTAAGTATTTTTTACCTTTAACATCTATCCACGGTTTATCCGTGGAGTTTGTTGCCAAGTTTTCAATTTTTCTTTCATCAACATATCCGGCGTATTCTATGTTAAATCCGGGCAGATATTGTTTGTCTTGAGCGACAGTGTAAATTACAATCGGTATTGAATAATATGAAGGTCTATAAGGCATAGGTCCGGGGTCAATTGGCATTGGTTGATAAGTGTCGGGCGGTGCTATTCTTCCTTCATTAGGAAAACTTGTACCGCTGTCCAAATAGTTAATATCTGATTTGCCAGACATAGCTGCCATAGAGGCTCCGACCAATTTTATTGGATATGTAGGTTGGTCGGTTGAGAAGGTCATTTTTATTGGATTGAGGTGGCCTTCCCTTATTTGTCCTGATACAAACGGACTTATACTATCAGGATTGACTTTAGCTACAACGAAATAATATCCTTTTTCGATATATTCTTTTAGTACAAATTCTGAATCTTTTGGCAGGAAATAACTATTTTCTTTTAGCCAGGAAGACAGGGCTTCCTCATCATTAGACTCCAGAACAGCTAAATCGTAAATATCTGCTTTTTTAGTTTGGATAACTGAAACCTTTGGCTGACTGCTCTCCCGCGAATCTAAACCTAAATTCCTTTCCGCGCCTCCCATAATTGGAATTGGCACTCCCGGAGCCGGTTTTGTTAAGTCTTCTAAAGATGTAAATAGTTCATCCTTAACTACTTCGACTTCGGGTTTTGACGGAACAGGGATCATAAATCCATAGTATTTTTGTTTGGAATCGGTTACTGATGATTCTTGAACGAAATCATATATGTCTTTTATTTTGGTTTCGCTAACTACATAATTATACATTCGTACATCATCTATTAATCCGTCGAAATATAAGTCATATAAAGAAGAAGCGCTCTGTCTTGATCCGATACTTAACACATGCGTATTTATTGATAAATTAGATGAAAATCCCTCGCATTTTTGTACTTCTTTAGCATTTTCATAAAAGGTTACAGTGCCTGATAATCCGTCATAAGTTACTACTATGTTCGTCCATTTATTAACGTGTGAAGATAACCAATTATTAATTGTACATGTGTTAAGTTGCCCGCTATTCCAGGTAAAGAATCTCAACTGATCATTGTTTATTATATCCAGTACAAATGATTCACTACTTCCACCGTATCCTTTAGCTATAATTGCGGCTCCGATTGGCTGAACCAAGTTAGAGGGATTTATCCAAGCTGATAGTGTTAATTGGTTTAATGCAGGCGGAAGGTTTAAAGCACTGTGAGGTATGCTTACATATTCATTCGTATTATTGAAGCTCAAGCATGACCCGCTTTTACATGTAGAAGGATCCTGCCATCTTACATTGCCATATATAAATCCTTTATATTTTCCTAAAGCATCGTTAACTGTTGTCCCGGAACTTTCGTCAAATTTCCA
>DNSU01000065.1 GCA_003499585.1 Cyanobacteria bacterium UBA9579
GTGACTTTGTCACCAATTTTAACGAGACAGCTTCTAAAATTAGTTAACAGGCACTGCATTTTTCATAATCTAATAACTTAATGCCTGGCGCTCTTAGCTTGGTCATTATAAAGCCGGGAGCGCAATTTCTGTATAAACATACGAGATTAGCTTTAAAAGTCCTTTTCTTTACTAAGTTATAGTTAATTGTAATATCGTTAGTCCATTGTTGTTTATATTTTTCATTGCCTCTTAAAAAATCCAGATATTTATAGTTATTTTCAAAAGCATATTTAACAAGCTCGTTTATTAGAAGCTTTGAAGGGCAATATTCTCCATATTCAGGATCAAATCCCGTATTCCATAAAGCCATAGTATTGTGATTAAGTAATATTAAGAAATATGCAATTGTAATATCGTTACATCTCATATAAACAAGCATTTTTGTATCAGGATTACCCTGACAAAAATATTCTTTAATAAAATTATTCTTGTCTTTGTCTGCAAAATAACTGTCCCTTTTCTTATGGCCTTGTGAATAAAGGTATTTTTGCCGTCTTATATTTATATCTGCAATTATTTTGAGATCATCTTCTGTTATATCTTTTTTAAAAATATATTGAATGTCAGTTTTATCTTTTTTGATTTTATTTTGTCTGTATTTTAGGCTTCTTTTTAAATTTTTATTTAAATTATCGTAATAATCTTTATATGACTGAAATTTACCAAGATGAATTTTATGATTTTCTTTAAAAGGATAAAAATGCAGGTTTAAAATGTTCGCATATTTATGCCACAAGTCAAAATTAGGATAATTAGAGTTTATTTGTCCCAAGTCTAAAAGATCAAAAGAAAAATTATTTATCATATAGTCAAGAAATGCTTTAAATACAACTTCACGGTTATGGTTTTGTTCTATTAAAAAATCAAGAAAATCAGAAAGATCTCCGCCTAAAAACTGCAGTTTTCTAAAGGGAAGGAACTTTAAAGCTCTGGTATTTTCAATATATAAGGGGGCTATGCCTACAACTTTATCATTTATCTGTGCTATTAAAATAGTTAGCTCGTTATCTTTTTCAAAATAATTCCACCATCTATACATCCAGTCAAACTTAGTAACTGTTATCAAATCCTGAGATAATCTATCCCAATCATCTTTTAACAGGAAAAAATCCTGATTTTTAGTAATTACCTTAATATCCATGCTTTTTTACCGTTTATTCTGGATAATAACTTATTTGTCAAAAATTAAAATTCTAAACATGGCTTAATTCCACTCTTTATTCCTGCAGGATTTCATTACATTCTGATCTTAACTTGTTTTTAATAAAATCTGGAATATTTGATCTGTATAAAAAGACTAATTCGGATTTAAGAGATTTTCGATTTTCCAGGGCATAATTCTGGGCTAATTTGTTAGCCCATCTAGATTTATATGAATCATTTCCACGCATAAAATCTACATATTTATAATTATTATCACAAGCATATTCAACAATCTTGCTAAGCAGTATTTTCGAAGGTGAGCATTCCTCATATTTACTGTCAAAAGCGCAATTCCAAAGGGCTAATGTGGTATTATTCAGTAATGCCAGATTATATGCAATAATATTATCATCACATTTTAAATATATAATCATTTTTGAAGAATTATCCTTAGAGCAGAAAGAATTTTTTATGAAATTACTCTTCTGTTCATCCAGAAAATAGCAAAATCTCTTATGATCACCCTTATTATGTAGAAACTTTTGCCTTTTAATGTTTATCTTAGCTATATTATCAATATCTTCTTCAGTAATATCATTGTTAAAAGCATATTCAATCTTGATATTAAGATTATGATTATAGAGTTTAGAAAAGGTGACTCACCAACTTTAACAAGACAGCTTCTTAATTTTAAGCCCGTAAAATTTCACTACTTGGTGATCTAAGCTTTTTAAGGATAAACTCAGGAATATTTTCCCTGTATGAAAATACTTGTTTAGATTTAAGAGATTTTTTATGCTCAAAACTATAATTAAAAGCTCGTCTATTAGTCCATTTAAGTTTATATGAGTCACTTCCTCTCATAAAATCAAAATATTCATATTCTCTCTCAAATGCATATCTAATTAACTCGGTAAGCAAAAATTTTGAGGGTGAATATATCTCATAATCACTATCAAAAGCCCCATTCCATAGAGAAAAAGTATTTTCACTCAACAATATTAGGTCATAAGCAACTATAACATCATTAAATTTTATATATGCCAGCATTTTTGTATCAAGATTATTTGAGCAAAAGTAATCTTTTATAAATTTAAGTTTTTGCTGGTTTAAAAAATAACAAAATCTCTTTTGATCACCTTTTTCGTGAAGGAATTTTTGCCTTTTCAAATTTATTTTCGAAATAATTTCTATATCTTCCTCAGTTATATTACTTTTAAAGACATATTCAAGGTTTATTCTATCTTTTACAATCTTGTTTATCCTGTATCTCATATTTCTCTTGTTATTTTTACTTAATTGATGCATATAAGCCTCATATGAGCCAAAATCAGAAAGCTTAATTTTATGATTTTCTCTGTGAATATTAAATTTAGAACTTGTGCATTCTGCATATATTTGCCATAAATCAAAGTTGGGATAATCTGAATTAATCTGCCCAAAATCCACAAAATCATAATCAAGGCCATTTAATGCATAATCAAGCAAGTGCCTAAAAATCAATTCCCTTTGATATCTTTGCTCAACTAAAAAATCAACAAAATCAGTAAGATCACCACCTAAAAATCGTAATTTTCTAAACGGAATAAACTTTAGAGCTTTGGTATTTTCAATATATAAAGGTGCTATTCCTATAATCCTGCCATCTGTTTCTGCAACCAGGATATTAAGTTCGTTTTTTCCTTTAAAATGATTCCACCATTTATATGCCCAGTCAAATTTAGTTACAGCCACCAATTCATTTGCTAATCTGTCCCAATCACTCTTTAATGCCAGAAACTCATTCTCTTCTCTAACAACCCTAATTTTCATCCTTAACCTCTTATTAATAGTACTATAACGATAACTTGAGTTAGGTGATTTTATCACCCTCTTATTAGAATACAAATCTCAATCAATG
>DNSU01000039.1 GCA_003499585.1 Cyanobacteria bacterium UBA9579
TAAGAAGCTGTCTTGTTAAAGTTGGTGAGTCACCTTTTCTAAACTCTATAATCATAGTCTTAATATCAAGATTGATGAGCTTAATGGTGCAGGTACTAACGTACTAATTTAAGTACTCGCTGGAATGATTGAGGACTTAAATATGTGACCTAGTCACTGCCCGCTTGCAACTTTAACCGCAGTCCATAAGGCGAGCCTGTATTCATGTCATAGCTTAGTTTTTGCCTTTTTAGCCAGACAGGCTCTTATATACACACGTCAGAGAATAAACAGCTATAAGATAAATACAGAGCATATTCATTTTACTTGATATTTCTTCAAATTTTTATAATTTGTATGTATATTTGAATATTTAGCAGAAGAAATCTACATTTTTGTTAATATTTGGCGATTTAACCTAAAGATTTATATAAAAATACCGATATTTCTAATAAGAGTAAAATAAGTCGGTGATAAAATCACCTAACTTAAGTCATCGATTATAATCCATCTGACAATACTAATAAGTCTTTAGGAGTATATAATGGCAAGAATTATCGACAATGCGCAGGGTAGAAGAATGATAAGACTAAGTATCGATGATATTTTAATGATTGTATCCTTATATCAGCAAAAATGTAATTGTAAAAACTATACTTATGATGAAGTCAGACAGGCTTTAAGTTCAGGACAATTTTATCTGCCTGAAGATATTTAAGCAGGTTTTATGCATATTAAAAATTAATTTAAAATTCTTTCTGATTTTATCGGGAAGAATTTTTTATATAGGCTAAAATATTAAAAAGATAAAGTTGAATAATTCGCCATCATAATTGACATTGAAATACCACAGTGGTAAGTTTACGTATGAAATTAAAATTTGCTAATCCAGCTCAGCTATTAAAGCACTTGTTTTATAGATAAAAACGTTAAACTCAAGTCTTGGCACTTACTGGTTTATTAAGTAATTAGAAAGTTAAAATAGTTAGAATGCATAATAATTATAATAAAGATAATGATTATATAGTCAAAAAAGCAAATAAAATAAAGTCTTCGGACAATTTTGTGTTTGTATGGAGTATTACAGCAGTACTAATCAGTGTTTTAATTAGCTTTGGTATTGTTTTTGCAACTAATACCAACTGGATGCCAGACAATATTAAGGATAAAATTGAAGGCTTAATAAGCGGAATCAGCGATGGACCAGGAATCCCTTTACTGGGAAAAAAACAAAATATTCTTTTATTAGGTGTAGATTCTAATGGGAATACAGTTGACCCATTCAAGGGAGCAAGAAGTGATACTGTTATAATACTTAGCATAGATCCGTTTTCTAAAACGGCTAATGCATTATCTATACCAAGGGATAGCAAAGTTTACCTTGCTAATCATCATGGACTGGATAAGATTAATGCAGCTCATGCCGTCGGTGGGCCTAATTTAACAATAAAAACTATTGAAGAAACTTTTGGTATGAGAATTCACCATTATATTGCAATTGATTATCAGGGAATAAAAGAGCTTGTTAATGCAGTTGGAGGCGTACCTCTTACGGTAGAAAAAAGAATGATGTATACGGATCATTCTGCCGGATTAAGAATTAATTTACATCCTGGTTATCAAACTTTGGATGCAGATCAAGCCGAAGGGTATTTAAGGTTCAGACATGATGCAGTAGGCGATATTGGAAGAGTAAAAAGGCAGCAATGGTTTATCCGCAGCCTCGTCAAAAAACTCCAATCTCCTGATATGATAGTAAAAATCCCTCAAATAATTCAGCTCGCAAGCAAATACATTAGAACAGACATGAATTTCTACGAATTATCCCAGCTTGCTGCTTATACAAAGTCGATTGACCTTGATAATGTTCAGACCGCTACATTACCGGGAAGACCTTCAAAATTCGGCAATGTAAGTTACTGGATACTGGATACTGAAAAATCACAGGAAATCATTGATAGATTAATCTATCGAGAAAGCCTGAACAAGAGGTATGAAGGTTTAACAGTCAGTTTAATGCATTCAACAAATTCCAATGCTGATCTGGAAGAAATCAAGAATATTCTTAAAAAATCAGATTATAAAGTCACTTGTGAATCATCAACAAGAGACCCTCGCACGCAGATAATAGCGCATACCAAATACGCTACTTTAGAAAATGCTAAATACTTAAAAAGAAAAATCCCTGTATTACAAGATGCGCATTTTTCAGTAATTACAGATAATTATCCTTGTGGAGAAACTGATTTAACGATTGTGCTATCAGGTACATCAGATAATTAACGAAAAAAACATAATTAAAATGATTTTACAATTAACCCCCTAGATATTTCTTGGCTTTCAAGACCCTCAGCTAGGGGGATATTCATATAATTATTTTTCCTTATAATTAATTCATAATATATAAGTATTATGAATTAATTATTCACCCGGATAAAATTGGTATAGGGAAAGGAAGATAGAGGAGACAGGAAATTGAGGACGCAAAAGATAGTAGTTTCACTATTTATTTTACTGGCAATATTCAGCTTTACAGGACAAAATGCAGATGCTCAGAAAGCTCAAATAGATATATTATCACCATTTAATCAAGCAGAAGTAAAGCCTAATCCAACAACTTTGATAAAGCCTGAAACACAGCAGACATCAGGAACACCAGTTAAAACTAGTGATACGGAAAAACATGAAGTTAAAGAAGCTAAAATTAAAAAAGATGATATAAATCCACTTCTAAATCCTGCCAATTCTCTAGGCTTAGCAGCTGCAGAGACTGCAATTAATAAGACATATCTTTTAATTAAGCAAAACAAGCTCAATGAAGCAAGGCTTGCCATAGAACCTACGGTTGAATGGTTAACATCAGCTACAGAATATCATACCAATCTTTATAAAGCATTAAAGGACATAAATGACGCAAGATCGCAGGCAGAATTAGAAAAAGAGCTTGCTCTTCAATTTGCTATTTGCAGAGATCAGGCAATGTATCAACTTGCATTGTTGTATATAGAGGATAAAAAACAGCAAAAAGCTGTAGAAAAACTGGTGAATATCGTTAGATCCCAGCCAAGGACTCAGCTTGGATTTAATGCATATCAAACATTGCAGCAAATTGGCTTCACATATAAGTTACAGCTTCCACCTACAGAAGAAAGTGAAAATACAGAATCAAATAATGAAAAGACAAACTAAAAGGATAGTTCATCTATCAGGTAATTATACAGTAGACACAACAGAGGTAATTTCAGACATTACCTCTTTGTGTCGAATGCATAAAATAAGTATTGATGATATTAATATGACAACATTTGACAAAAATAAATATTATGCAATGATATCCAGCTGTTATTTTCCTGATAATGATCATTTATTCTGGAATGAGCTTTTTCAAGTAACCAGCGAGCGTAATGTCAATGTAAATTTGTCAGACAAGGAGGATTAATAGAGTGGTATTGCAAGTTATTAGAGATAGATCAAGTGTCAGAAATTTTTCAGATAAAGAAGTTTCTAACGAGGTAATCCTGGACATACTTGAAGCCGCAAGGTTAGCTCCTTCATGGGTTAATGTTCAACCCTGGCATTTTATCGTAGTTAGAGATCGGGAAACAAAAGAACTTCTTTCGCAACTTTCCCATGGGCAGGCTCATGTAATGCAGTCACCGGTTATTATCGTTTGCTGTGGAGATACGGAAGCCTGGGAAACAGAAAAATACAAAGAAATTCTTGAGTTAAGACCGGGAATTACCGAAGAAAAAGTAAATGCTTTTTTAAATAGTCCTGTTCTTAATCCAAAGGTAAAAGGCAAAGAAGCTGTTATTTGTAGAACTGTGGAAGAAGTAACCTATGCTGTTGCATATATGACACTAGAAGCTCACAATAAAGGAGTAGGAGCCTGTGTTGTAGGAGCTGTAGGAAATGAATTGACTGAATCCATCCCTGAAGTATACCAACAGGTCAGAGAAAAACTCGGTTTAAAAGATAATATAATGCTAATTTCTTTATTACTCTTAGGCTATCCTGCTGCTGATTTTCAAAAACCAAATAAAGTAAGAAGGGTACCTGATGAAATTATTTCATTTGAAAGATATGGTAATAAGAAAATATAGTTTTATAATAATTACAATGAAATAAATATTAAAGAAATATCTGTTTATGAGATTTTTTATACTAATTATTATCTTTACCTTGCTATACAGCCCTATCTGTATAGCAAAAGAGCTATATAAAGCTGAAGTAAAAGTTAGTCAGAGCACAAATATCAATGACGTCCTATCTGGTCTTGAAAAGCAAGTTTATAGCAAGAACTACGATTTTGAGGATATTCCAACAAGAATAGAAAGATTGGAAAATTCCATATACGGCAAAAAGTCCCAGGGTGCTTTACTTGGAAGAGTAGATCGCTTAAGTAATTCAATTAATGCTTCAAAAAGCCGCCAGTCGGATTTTAAAAACAAGGTAATGATTGAATTACTTGAAAACAGGTATTTTAACACGTTATTTAAGAAAGATAAAATTGAAGATCGCCTTACAAGATTGGAAAAAGTCATCCTTGGCAGGGCTTTTGTCGGTAATACTGAATATCGGCTTAATAATCTGATGAGCAAAGTTCCCATGAATATTGTCGGTGTCACAGTCAGCGATAGCTCAGGCAACAAAGCTTCAATCAGACCGGAATTATCAAATTCCAGACAATATTCAGCCCTCGATGATCTGGAATACGCTACTTCTGAAGGCAATTATTTCGACAATATCAGAAAACAAAGAGATGACAAAGTTCAAAGGTGGGGCGATTTCCCTGTATATATATACATAGCCAAAACCAGAGACCAAAAGAAAATGCAGGCCGCTCAAAAGGCAATAGAGAACTGGAGCAAACATATCCAATTAGCTTTAATCAACAATGACAAAGATGCAAACATTATCATCAACTGGGATGAAAATGGAAATAACGTCATTGAGTCAACTTTAATTTCAAATAGCAATAGAACAAGCTATCAGGCTCTTATTCAAGCTGGTTACTACAAACATCCAGATACTCTGGAAAAATATCTAATGCACGAAATCGGGCATTCCATTGGGCTCTGGGGTCATAGTGATGATCCTGCAGATATTATGTATAATTTCAAAGAAACAAATCCAAATATGACAAATTGCAGCAAAGGCCCAAAATGTGTTTCCATAAACACAGCCCCCCAGGAGCCTTCAAAAAGAGATATAAACACTCTAATAAGAATCTACAATTCACCTGGCAATTAGAAAAAATAATAACTTTGAATAGTAAAAAAATGCTTAAAACTTCTTTAGTCTTCCGAAGTTGGCATCTACGGCTTTTTTGCCGGCTTTTCCAAAGTCTACCGAGTACATAGTATTAGCCCCAACCTCAACAACCTGATCAATAATGCCTATTCCGAATTTTTCATGAAAAACTCTGTCACCTTGATCAAAAACAACGACCTCGGGTTTTTCTTCTTTAACTTCTTTGGCTGTTTTAACTTCTTCAGTTACCTTAGTCTTTTCAGGCTTAATTATAGTGAAATTGCTCTCTGTTTTTTTAGGCGCTGCTACTATCTTAGATGCAGTGACCTCTTTAACAGGTGCCTGTGCTTTAGTTGAAGAATTATCGGACGTAATATTCTCTTGCTTCTTAATCTTAGGAAGCTTAAAGTCCTTTCCAAAACTTGAATTACTTATAGGTTCATCATTATTGATTTTTGGAGCTTTAAAATTTCTACCAAAGCCAGTATTACTTACTGGAGCATCATAATCATCTTTTTTGTAATTTCTGGAAGGATTAAAGGCACTATTATTTCCATAGGCTACAGATCGTGGCTGAACTGAATCATAGCTTGGCTTTTTAGCAGTAGCTGGGTTGTAATTGGTGATTAGAAGATTTTCAGGGATTTCTCGCAGGAACCTGCTTGGAGTATAGTATTTATAATCACCATAAATCAGACGTCTCTTGGCATAAGTTAAATATAGTAAAACTTCTGCTCTTGTAACGCCGACATACATAAGACGTCTTTCTTCTTCCATCTCTGTGGCATTATTTAGCGATCTTGAATGAGGGAAAATACCTTCTTCCAGTCCGGCTAAGAACACTATAGGAAATTCCAGTCCTTTTGCTGCATGGAGGGTCATAAGAGTTACAACTCCAGAATTGTCTTCAACATTATCTAAATCGCTGACAAGAGCTACTTGAGTCAAGAATTCTCCAAGCTCACTGCCAGAATCTATATCTTCAAATTCT